>CALBPH010000334.1 GCA_937899365.1 uncultured Leptolyngbya sp. | reverse complement strand
AGTGTGCGTCAGGCCCTGGTAGAACAGCAGATGCAGTACGGTGTAGACGGTGGTGTCGTAGCCGATGGTCGAGACATTGGCACCCATGTCTTTCCCGATGCCGAACTCAAAATCTTTTTAACCGCGTCGGTAGAAGAACGGGCGCGTCGTCGTCAGCAAGATTTAGCGAGCCAACACCAGCCTGTACCCGAACTCACCGAGCTGGCCCAAGCCATTAGCGAACGAGATCATAAAGACAGTACGCGCGAGATTTCTCCCCTACGCCAGGCAGATGACGCCATTGAAGTTGTTACAGATTCTCTCACGGTTGAAAATGTGTTGGATAAATTGCTAACGCTTTACCGCGAGACTGTTGTCCCTGGGGACAAGTAAGCTGCATCAATATCCCATAGCTGGCATAGCTCGATTTTAGGGGCATAAATCTGCATTAGATTTAGCAACAGGAAATTTACGCAAATTTGCCCAGATATACGGGCTGTTTCCCTTCTAAGTTACGTATTTACGAGGAAGTCTTTTTCCAGAATGGTGGGGACAATAGGATCAATTCTGAAAAACACGGACAAGGCAATTAGTCATCCGAGGGGGCATTTTGGATGGTTTATTTAATCTTGTTACCCGTGTTTTTACAGGTGAGCTGTCTGACCCTGGGGGCTTTATGGGGTCAGACATTTTTCTTTTAAAGTGGTCTTCAAAAGACCGTTGCCATCATCTCTTCATCCATATCAAAGTTGGCGGTTACCGATTGCACATCGTCAAGATCTTCTAGGGCATCCATCATTTTAAGCAGAGACCTTGCCTGGTCGGTATCTGCTACATCGACCGTATTACTGGGGACCCAGCGAACTTCAATGTCTTTGACACTGTAGCTTTCGACTTTGAGACGATGGCTGAGGGTTTCTAGATCGCTGGGGGGACAAAACACCTCTGCACCGGGGGTATCCTCATCCACCTCAGTGAGTTCATAGGATTCCGCACCTCCTTCAATGGCAGCTTCTAACAAAATGTCTTCGTCTAGATTGCCAACAACGACCACCACCCCTTTTTGATCAAACATCCAACCAACACAGCCGGTTTCCCCCAGGTTGCCGCCGTTTTTGCTAAAGGCGGCCCGTAAATCGGCGGCAGTGCGATTACGGTTATCGGTGAGGGCCTCCACCATTACCGCCACACCGCCGGGGCCATATCCTTCGTAGCGGATAGATTCTAGGTTGCCATCGCTACCTAGTTTGCCAGTGCCTTTTGCGATCGCACGGTCAATATTGTCATTGGGGACCCCCGCCGCTTTGGCCTTATCAATGGCCGTTCGCAGCTGAAAATTGCCATCGGGGTCGCCCCCACCCTGTTTGGCTGCCACAATAATCTCCCGCGATAGCTTGGCAAATACCTTGCCCTTCACCGCATCAACCCGCGCTTTTTGGCGCTTAATATTGGCCCATTTACTATGCCCTGCCATGGCGTGTTAGTCGTTGTACATTAGCCCCTTATTGTAGCGAGAAGTTTTCAGGGGAAATTGGAAAGCTTTGGAAGACTTTGCCTTTGCAACCCGATGGCATACCCGTTGAGCGGGTTGGGGATAGGACTGTACAAAAACGACCCAGGTAAACACCCCGTAGGGGCATTGCATGCAATGCCCCTACGAGGTGTCGCGGTAGTCATATATTTGGATATTGGGGTGCAATCACAAATGGGATGCAGATGCCCTAGGCGATTTGAGCGGCCCGCAGCGCCGCCCCAATTAACCCCACACTCTGGTTCATCACCAAATGTACTGGCACATCTTTTAACAGGGGGCTCATGCGACCTTTATGCCCAAAGGCCGACAAAAAACTACCCTGACGAATGAGCGACATATTTTTAGCCGTCACCCCACCAGCGGCATAGAGACCGCCATAGGGTAAGAGCGTCAACGCCAGATTACCGGCTGCCGCCCCGTAGGCATCAATAAAAATTTCCATGGTGCGGCCCGCCAGTCGGTCGGTGGTGGCCGCTTTAGAAATAGCGGCGGCGGGGTCCGCCACCTGGCTGCGGTTGCCTGCACTTTGCTCCCAGTTGCGCACAAGCTGGGCCAGGGGTTCAGACTCAGTAATCGATTTGCGATCGCGTAAAAATTGATAAATAGAAATAATTCCCTGCCCTGAGACCACGCGTTCTACAGAAACACGGGAGATAGAATGTTTCTCAAGCAGGTAGTGCAGCAGCTGAAACTCCAGCTCGGACCGGGGGGCAAAATCAACATGGCCCCCCTCCGAGGGAAACACCTGGTATTGACCACCGCAGTTAATCAAAAAGCCCTGGCCCAGCCCGGTACCCGCACCGATAATGGCAATGGGTGCCTGGGGATCTGGCATACCTGGCTGCAGCGTGTGTAAATCGTCTGGGGTTAACCCCAGCACCCCATAGCCCACAGCCGCAAAATCATTAATCAGCTCTACGGTATTGAGGTTTAATTCCTCAGCGATGCGATCGCTACTGAGCATCCAAGCCAGGTTTGTCAGCTGGGAACGATTGTTAACCACCGGACCCGCAATGGCAAAGCAGGCCGCCTGGGGAGCAGGGTTACCGGGGGCCGCCGCTAAAAAGTCTTTTACCATAGGCACCAGGTCAGTGTAGTCGCCACTAACAAAGCGCTGCTCATGGAGGGTTTCTTGGCCACTACTGTCCGAGCTCACCAAGCGTAAAATAGTTTTTGTACCGCCGATGTCACCCGCTATTAGTTGAATCATAATGATTTCGGGATAAGGTCAAGATTAGAGTGGTAGGAGTAGGATTTTGAGCCGGGTCTGTGAATGCATATGTGGCAGTAATAAGTACTGATTACCATAGACAGAATCATCTGTTAAAGCAGCCATCGTTTTCTTAAACAGACGTTAAAACAAGACCTTAAAACTGCCCTATCCAAAACATTGACGATTCCCAGTCACAATTTTTTCCTCTCTATTCGATCTAGAGCGCAGCGAGTATAATGCCCCTCCAAATAGCCACAGCCGTAGCCGACATTTTAGATCGGGCGTTAGACGGTCAAGATATTTCCCAAAACGAGGGTTTGACGCTCTTACAGCAAACAGACCCAGACATCATAGAAGCGATTAGAGTCGGCGCGGATCGGCTGCGACAGCAGCAGGTGGGGGACACCGTCACGTATGTGATTAATCGCAATATCAACTACACCAACATTTGCGAACAGCACTGTAGCTTTTGCGCATTTCGTCGCGATCAGGGGCAACCAGGGTCTTACTGGCTCAGCTGGGAACACATTCTAGATAAGGCAACCTTGGCAGTGGCCGATGGGGCAACAGAAATTTGTATGCAGGGGGGCCTTAACCCCACCGCCAAGGTTGATGGTCGTTCGCTGGCCTACTATCAAAAACTGGTCACCACCATAAAAGATGCGTTCCCCGCCTTGCACATCCATGCGTTTTCCCCCCAGGAAGTGCAGTTTATTGCCCGCGAAGACGACCTAGACTTTGCGACGGTGATCCAAGGGCTGGCCCAAGCCGGCGTCGGGTCGCTACCGGGGACCGCCGCCGAAGTGCTGGATGACCGGGTGCGACGGGTAATCTGCCCCGAAAAAACTGACGCCGCCACCTGGGTGGACATTGTGACCCAGGCCCATCAGCTAGGCATGCCCACCACCAGCACCATGATGTCGGGCCATATTGAAACCCACGAGCAGCAAATTGGCCACCTAGACCAGCTGCGACAGCTACAGCAGCACTCCTTGGCCCAGGGCCATAGGGGCATCACCGAATTTATTTTGCTGCCCTTTGTGGGGCAAGATGCCCCCAAGCCACTGCGTAATCGGGTGGGTCGAGACCAGCCCGTGATTGCCGATGCGCTGCTACTCACAGCCGTCGCCCGCATTTACCTGGGTCGTTGGATTAAAAATCATCAGCCTAGCTGGGTCAAACTAGGTTTGGACGCGGCCACCGAAGCCCTGCGCTGGGGCTGTAACGATATTGGCGGCACTTTAATGGAGGAGCACATTACCTCCATGGCCGGTGCCCAGGGGGGAACTTGCCAGTCAGTGAAAGATTTGATGGGTGCGATCGCAACCCTAAACCGTCCCAGCCAGCAGCGAGATACGCTATACAACTCGATATCTGGCTAAAGAATTTGGGAAAAAAATAAGGACCAGAGCCGATAATTATAGGTGCTCTGATTATTTTTATTTCAACAGCAGCCTTAAGGACACTTACAGCGCCGCTCAACTGACCTAAGCCCCTCAACTTTTTGCCCTAACGGCCCCGTTGCTTCAATGCTCAAACTCATCAGCATTTTGCCCCCAGCCAAGCAGCATAAGCTCCGCAGCCACCTCAACAAGCACCGTGCGCTGTTGGCATCAGATACTTCAAGCTATGGCACCGGACGAAAACGCTATTGGCTAGAACACCAGCCAATTTTGGGCAGCGGCGGCCGATACTACCAGCCAGCCCACCAACATACACAGTTCTGGCAGTTTTGCCAAACCATCAATCAACGGGCCAGCCGAATTGCCCTACCCCATCAGGAACCGATTACCCCCGACCTGGGTCTGGTCGCCTATGGCAGTGTAGGCATTCGGGAGCATCGAGACGATCCCTATGCAGCCTGTCCGGCCGTCACCATCAATCTTTCAACCGTTCCCACCCAGTGGGGCTACACCGCCATCTACGACAACTATGAAAAGCGTCGCCCCAGACGGATATCTGAGCACATCCATCATCTGCCACCGGGGGCGATCGTCATGTTCAACAGTCAAAATCCCCATCGCGTCATTAGCCCTGATGCTGAACGTTGGTCCATCAACCTGTGGCGGATATCACCGTCCGCCCGCCCCTACTTCCAGCGTTATCTAGAAGAACATCCCCCAGTCCACGATAATGCGGTAAGCTTTTTCCCACAGGTGGGAGAAAAATATCATGGCCAAGAGCGAATTAAAGGACGTGACTATTGCGGATCTCCAGTGGGTTTACCGCGAACTCGTCCCCGACACCCCCAACCATAAGCCGCCTGTGGTCATGCTCCATGGCTTGGTCTCCCAAAGCTACAGCTGGCGAGAGGTGATGCCCCCCTTAGCAGACAAAGGGTTTCGCTGCATTGCCCCTGACTGGATTGGCCACGGCTCCTCATCTAAACCCGATAAACGCGAGTTTGCCTACGACCCAGATACATTCGCAAAAGCCCTCAGTGCCTACCTTGAGGCCCTAGAACTTGATCGCATTTCCCTCGTAGTACAAGGGTTTTTAGGCGTCACCGGTCTGCTCTATGCCGCCCAAAATCCAGACAAAATCGAAAAGCTGATCATCCTCAACAGCCCGCTGCCGCCAGATGCAAAAGTGCCCCTCAAGATCGGCATGATGGGCTGGCCCCTGCTAGGTCAAATTATGACCCAGGACCCCCTACTGGTAGACCGCACCCTAGAAGGCGGCGGCCCCTACGAAGTCGCCCTAGATGACTTAGCCGTCTATCGACGCCCCTTCCTAAAAAGCTCAGACGTTGGTCGCTCACTCATGTGGACCATTCAAGCCATGAACTTGCCCCAACTCGTTGAGCAAATTGCCCAAGGCTTTACCAACTGGTCTCGCCCCACCTTAGTCGCCTGGGGCACCTCAGACCCCTGGCTGTCCGCAGACACCGCCCAAGCTTTTGCAAAAGGCCTCACCGACGGCGAATATCTAGAACTGGCTCAAGTAGGCCATTACGCCCAAGAAGACTGGGCCGACAAAGTCAGCGAAGCCATAATCACGTTTCTACGCAAAAAAGAACTCTAAATTTGCGGTTTGGGAGAACAGACCTATTCCCCATCCGGCAATCGCTCCCTCAACTGCAACAACAACCTAGCCTGCTCCTCCTGCAAACTATCTAACCGTTGCAAAATCCCCCGCAGCTGTTGTTCTTCAGAACAATCTCGGAGCGTTGTTCTTGCTAAAAGCCACCGCCCCAAAAAGAACGGAGAACGGCTAAGCCACCTTAAAACGCGACGCAGAAGCTGCCCCAAAAGAGAAATGCCAATTTGCAGCAAAATGATAACGAAGATTGCGATCGCAACCAGCCAATAGGGATGATGCAACCCCCACAAAACCGACGTTTCCGTTGGCGTCAATACCGCCCCACCCACTAATCTTGCTAACAATAGACCTAACCCCTGACAATTGAAATGCTCTAGCACAGGTGGGCAGTGCCCGCCCTACACCTGAATGTACAGACCCATGGAACGTCTCTTCAGCCCTTTCTGGATGTACAGACGTTCCATGGAACGTCTCCAGCAACCCTCACCCATCAATCCTTGCTCCGCCGATGGCGTCGCCAACCCTGACGCCCTTTCAACTCTCGCTTCACCGCAATATCCCATTTATCCACCAAAGTCATCATGGCAGGCATATCCCGTGAGACCTTATCTTTCCAACCTAGCTCAGCCACCACCGAATTAAACGTGCGTCGCTTTGTCATCCGGTAGGCAATTTCCTCGACCTCATGCCAGGTTAAGTTACTCTCAATGTACGCTTTGGTGATGACATTTAACAGATTAGTAAATTGATTTCCCTCCGCCTCAGTCATCATGGTGTGGGGAATATCCAAAACCCGATCAAAGCTGTTGTACCAACAGTAGGGCTGATGCTCTAGGGCAGCCTCAAAAAAGCGCTGATGATCATAGTTATTAACAGCCCGATCGCTCTCACTAGAGATCATAAAAATTGGCGCGATGGGAGCCTCTTTTACCCGTTTAAAGTTGTACTTAGCAATCCTCAGCACCGCCCGCAGGGCAGAAAGCTCAAACCCTGGATAGCTGGGGCCTAAAAGTTTCTCCCACTCAAAATACGTGTCAATGTGTTTGACAAACAGATCGATCACCTTACTGCTGGAATTAAAATAAGGCGCAAACAAAAGCGTTCGATAAATGGCATCGGCCTTCTCGATGGCCAGCCAGGTGGCTAGGGTAGCGCCCCCAGACAAACCACCCACAATTACCTTTGACCCCATGCGCTGGGCAATTCTCAGCCACTGCAGCGCAAACTTAAGATACACGCGGGGGTCATCAACCAGGGGCGGCGGATTGCTAGCCCCCCACTGACCGGCTAAGCCATGGCCTGGTAGCAGGGGGACCAATACGTTATACCCAGCCTTATGTAGGGTATCTGCCATGGGAATAAACTGATACGGACCCGCCGTAAACCCATGGAAAAAGAGACAAACTTTGTCGGCTGGTTCACTGTGGAATCGAAAATACGACCGGCAAAGATTATCAATCAGCGACATCTCTGATTCGCGGGTCGATACTTTGCTCTGTAAAACCTGCTTAAGGGTAAGGTAGTCTGCCATAGCAACACAGTGACTGGGCACAGTGGCATACTAACGCTCAGCCTCACCGTATTCCTAAAGATTGCGGGACTGCTTAATATCCTGTGTCAAATAATACATAGCATGGGCTAATGAAATTTTGGCCGTTGCTGACCCTTGAGATGATTTGCCGTAAAGGAGGTTGTCATATGGTCTATCTGACCGAGCGGGCTATCCTCATAAATCAGCCACGGCAGAGCCTACGGCGTTGAGGTCCCAGGCTGCGGCTGCTCATCGGCACTGGTTAGCAGCAGTACCACCCCACTGCCATCGACGGTGCAAGATCCCCGCTCATCAGGAAATTCGGCCATGGACCAAACAATTAAAAATGTGCCGTCCCCCATGGACTGGGACGGGGTGAGCTGTGGGGTGCGCCCAGGCTTAGCCAGGGTTTCATAACAGCGATGGGCAATGGCTTCCACCCCATCGGGAATGGCGGACCGCTTGGGACCACAGGCGACCATCCCTATCAGCAACGGCAGTAAATAGAGCGGCTTTACCCATATCCAGTGTGGATTAATGCGTATGGCGCGGCCCCTAGGGGATATCCTCGACAGAATCATTCCTTAAATCGGTAACGCCCTTACAATCGATAAAAGCTGATAGCAGCTTACAGAACTTTTAGACCCAGTCCCCATGCAATTATTTCGCTTATTTTCATCTCTACTGGTTTCCGTTTTTGCCGTTTTTATTGTCACGGGTTCGTCTGCGATGGCGGCTCCCGTAGCAACGCTGCCGGGGTTACAGGGTGTCTTTACGGGCACGCCTCCCACTGATATTGGTATCCATGATACCCAGCTGAGCGGCTGTCCCCCCTCTCCTAACTGTGTCAGCAGCGCGGCGGCCAATGACGATGACGAGCATTACATTGCACCGCTTGACTACACGGCTGAGCCAGGTGCGGTGCGCGATAAGCTGGTGGCGATTTTAGAAAATCAGCCCCGCACTAACGTGATTGAACAGACCGACGACTATATTTTGGTGGAGTTTACCAGCCGTCTGATGGGGTTTGTGGACGATGCTGAATTTTACTTTCTGCCGGATGGACACACCGTTGCCATGCGCTCAGCCGCCCGACTGGGTGAATCGGACCTGGGGGTCAATCGCCGTCGGTTAGAGCAGTTTCGGCTGGCGTTGCAGAGTCTAGGAGCTTAATCCTCCGTGACCTCTGATAGCTACCAAATTAGGACCATGACTCGGGGGGAGTTGGAGGTTGCGATCGCATGGGCGGCGGCAGAAGGCTGGAATCCTGGTCTACAAGATGCCGACTGCTTCTACGGCACTGACCCCACCGGATTTCTCATGGGGTTTCTAAATAACGAACCCATCGCTTCAATTTCCGCCGTCAAGTACGGCGAGTCCTTTGGTTTTATTGGCTTTTACATTGTGAAACCCGGCTTTCGAGGTCAGGGATATTGATTAGCGATCTGGCAGGCAGCCCTTGAGGTTTTAACGGGTCGCAACATTGGCCTAGACGGTGTGGTGGCCCAGCAAGATAACTACATCAAGTCTGGGTTTAGCCTGGCCCATCGAAATATTCGTTATGGAGGTGTGGGCCAGGGCGAGGCGGCTGAGTCCGACTGTGTGCCGTTGGCTCAGGTGCCAACAACGGCGGTGATTGAGTATGACCGCCGTTTTTTCCCAGAGGAACGGTCTAGATTTACCCAATGCTGGATTGCTCAGCCCGGTAGCCATGGGGTTGGACTGCTCCAGGAAGAAACGCTGGTGGGGTATGGCGTAGTGAGACCCAGCCAAGACGGCTATAAGATTGGACCACTGTTTGCAGAGACGGCAGCTATTGCGGAGCAAATCTTTCAAGCTTTGGTAGCAAAGGTGCCCGTCGGTAGTTCGTTTTATTTAGATGTACCAGAGGTGAATGGGGCGGCGGTGGCCCTGGCTGAACGGTATGGGATGGACTATGGGTTTGAAACAGCCCGGATGTATACACAGAAAGATCCAACGCTGCCAATGGATAAGATTTTTGGAATCACAACATTTGAACTGGGCTAGTGCAAATGCCTTAGAACGCTACAATAATAAAAATATTAAGTGTTCGTTACATTGGGACGGGAGTTTGTTATGGGTCGTCAGCAGGCCATCGTAATTGGGGCAGGGATTGGTGGATTGGCCATGGGCATCCGTCTCCAGAGTTTAGGGTTTGACACCACCATTGTGGAAATGCTGGATGCCCCCGGTGGTCGTGCCTATGTCCGCAAAGCGGATGGATTTACCTTTGACATGGGGCCGACGGTGATTACGGTGCCCCACTTTATTGAGGAGTTGTTCTCTCTGGAGCGTGACAAATCTGCCCTGTCTTTGCCCGACTTCCCCGAAGAAATCGTCGACGAAACTAAGCGGATCAAATCTGGTATTTCTGGCGGTCCCAACACCAGTCGCTACGTCAAAATTGTTCCGGTACTTCCCTTCTACCGCATCTATTTTGATGACGGCACCTTTTTTGACTACGACAGCGACCCAGAAAACACTCGCCGACAGATTTTAGAACTGGGTGAACCCGGCGATTACGAAGGATATCAGCGTTTCCATGCCGCTGCAAATGCTGTTTTTGACCAGGGCTTTTTAGAGTTGGGCTATACCCACTTTGGCACTGTCGGCTCTATGCTGCGGGTAGTACCCGCATTGCTTAAACTCGATGCCGTACGCACTCTATTTAGCTTCACTAGCAAATACTTTAAGAGTGACAAGCTGCGTCAGGTGTTTAGCTTTGAACCCTTGTTAGTGGGGGGTAATCCCCTCTCGGTTCCTGGCATTTACGCCATGATTCACTTTGTCGAAAGCACCTGGGGTATTCACTTTGCCATGGGGGGGACCGGTGCCCTAGTCAGCGGCTTTGTGAAAAAATTTGAGGAACTGGGCGGCAAGATTACCTACAACACCGAAGTCAGCAAAATTAATGTCGAGAAAGAGAACGGCAAGAAAGTTGTTAAGGGTATCACCCTGGCTGACGACACTGTAATGACAGCGGATGCCGTTGTTTCTAATGCTGACTGGGCTACCACCTATGGCAAGATGATTGAGCCTAAATATCGATTCTGGAATAGCGACCTGCGAGTGAAGGTGACTCAGCAGTCAATGTCGGCATTTGTCATGTACTTAGGCTTCAAGGCCGATGGCAACGAAGATGCCAAACTACGACACCACAGCATTATTTTAGGGCCTCGATACGAGGAGCTATTGAAGGATATCTTTGGCCGCAAGATTATGCCCAAAGACTACTCTCAATACATCCACCTACCCACCTTGACCGATCCATCCTTGGCTCCCGAAGGGCACCATGCCGCTTATATTCTGGTTCCCGTTCCCCACAATGGTTCTGGCATTAACTGGGATGAGATGGGTGAAAAACTAAAAGACAAGGTGCTGACGTTTATGGATGAACGGGAATATTTACCCAACATCAAAGAGCGTTTGGTGCATTGCAGCTACATTACTCCCGACTACTTTGAGAACACGTTAAAGGCTCACATTGGTAATGCGTTTGGCCCTGAGCCATTGTTGGTGCAGTCGGCGTTGTTCCGGCCCCACAACCGCAGTGAAGATATTACCAACCTATATATGGTAGGGGCGGGTACCCAGCCAGGGGCAGGTACACCAAGCGTCATGATGTCGGCAAAGATGCCCGCGCGACTGGTAGCCGAAGATTTTGATGTTGCCCCTGAGGTTTTGGGTGGTGTAGCAGAAGGGAAAGAAGCCTCATTGGTTTAAGCCTCTTCTCAATAGAATGAGACAGCGTTAGTCGAGAGCTGAACCGCTTCCGGCTAACGCTGTTTAGAAATCTTCTATGGGAAAGTCCTTATGCAGCTGTTTACAGTCTGCCAAAAGGGCGCCTTTTTCTATGGAGTAAGTCTGTGGTGACTTGCTAAAAACTTCGTCACAGCGGATGTCGATCATATTTGGATTAGTATCCGAAAAGTTGTCAGAGCCTACGCCATACACAATGGTCTGAATACCTGCCCACAGGCAAGTGGCGGCACACATGGCACAGGGTTTACAGGTGGTGTAAAGCGTATAGCCCTCAGAGAGGGAAGCACGACCGAGGCGCTGCGTCAGCTGACGAATGGCATTGACCTCAGCATGACAGGTGGGGTCATTATCTGGCTGAACCGTATTACCCGAACTTTGAACAACCTGGTTGTCTTTAATGATAACGGCACCAAACAGTGTTTTGCTTTTGCGAGCTTCCTCAATGGCAAGCTGCATAAAAGATTCAGCACTCATACAGTCGTAACTCAACAGCGTATGATTCTCGGACGCTTACAGTGTTTCAGATAGCTGATGCTGTTGATATTCAACTAGGGAAAGACTATGCTTTATAC
>CALBPH010000333.1 GCA_937899365.1 uncultured Leptolyngbya sp. | reverse complement strand
ATGCCCTACTGGTGCATTTAGAAATTAAAGATCGACAGCGCGAGGCGGTGGCCCCATAGGTTAGTTCCCATCTGGCCACCAAATACTGACTAATCATCTACGGATTGAGTTCAAGCGGAATCGTAATTTCAAAGGTGGTACCCAGACCGATCTGGCTTTGGAATTCAAGCCGTCCACCATGCTGATTGTGAATAATCTGGTAGCTATTGGGCAGACCCAACCCAGGTCCTTGGCCAATGTCTTTGGTGGTAAAAAATGGCTCAAAAATTTGGGCCTGAATTTCCTGGGGAATACCGGGGCCATTATCAGTAATGCAAATAATGACTCGATTATTTTGACTTTCAGTGGCGATGGTAATACGGGGGATAACAGCCGATTCCGATTGGGTTTGCAGTGCATCAATACTGTTGTTAAGCAGATGCATAAACACCTGGTTCAGTTCAGCCACGTAACATTCAACAGCGGGCAGTGTGCCATAGTGTTTAACAATCTCGATATTTGGATAGTTGCCATCACTGTGTAAACGATGCTCCAAAAGCATTAGGGCACTGTCAATACCATCATGAATATTGACACGCTTTCTGGGCGCTTCGTTCTTCCGAGAAAATGATTTTAACGAAAGCATGATGTTTTGAATCCGCTCTGCCCCTGTGAGTGTGGAGCGAAAAAGCTTGGGCAAATCCGCCTGCAAAAAGTCTAAATCAGCATCCTCAACAGCCCGCTGAATCGGATGATTATCTTGGGGATACTGCTTTTGATAGCTCATAATTACCGCCAGCAGGTCATACATATAACCGCTGGCGACATCGATATTGGCATAGATAATGTTGATAGAATTATTAATCTCATGGGCAAAGCCAGCAACAAATTGGCTCAGGCCTAACATCTTCTCATTATGAATTAGCTGAGCCTGGGCATTTTTAAGCTGTCTCAGGGTGTGTTTAAGAAACTGATTCTTTTGCTGAATCTCCTGGGTGCGCGCCTGAACAATCTTTTCTAACTCTTTAGTTTGTTTTTGTTGCGAAGCGTAGGAACGAATGTTGCTAATGGCGATGGAAACCTGGTTAGACAAGTTAGTCAAGCCCGTTATTGCACTGCTGTTGGCAAAAACTCGAGTGTGGTAGTTCCACATCTCAGCCGTGTTGCCCACAACCAACAGCCCAAGAGTCGATTGTGTTTCATGGTGCAATACCATGGCGGCATATTCATCCATCCCTAACGCAGAGCACCAAGACTTCAGGTGACTATCGGACGAGTGGGCTGAACAAATCAGTGGGGTGGTGGGGTGAGCGTCGTTAAATAAATCTGCCCATGGAATGGTCAGGGTTTGAATCACCTTGGCGAATGTTTCATCGTAATACCCATCAAAGGCCCGAACATAGAGCTGCTGAGTATCAGCGTTGAGGGAAAAGAATATGCAGCGCTCAAACTCTAACTCGTACAGGGCAAATTCAACGGCCAGGTCTATGACCGTATCACTGTCGCAGGCCTGGTTGAGCGCGTTTCCGAGGTCCGTCAGCTTTTGATACGTTTTCAGCTGTCGATCTAAACTTGATTGAAATTGAAAAAGTCGATTTTCGGTTTTAATGAGCTGGGTGACTTGTTTCGCCAACTTCTGATTTTGTCGCTTTAAATCACTATTTTCTTGCAACAGGCTGTCGACATCAGTAGACCTATTTTTGTCAAGCGGCATGTTACTGGTCATCAGCACACTACAGATAAGACACCTGCAAACCCATGCAGACAATTGTGGTCCTTAATGGGACAAACTTCACCATAGGCATAAAGGCCAATCCATGGAATATCACGCCCGATGGTTTCTTGCATAATAGCAATCATGGCTTGCTTGTCGGTTTCGGGCAGCACCATCTTTCCGCGCCCATCGCACTCAATGTGGAGAACAAACTTGGGCGTTTTACCGTTTAGCCGATTGAGTACGTTAAATGCCGTCTGCTTGGCAGCCTGCTTCATTTTTTCGGTGTCGCGGCGTGTCACCCAAAAATCGCTGCCTTCGTTGATGTTGGTAGCCATGGCAACGCTACCGGTGGCCTCATCCTTAGACATCATGCAGCGAATAAAGACATCCCCTCCGTAGTCGGCGCCGTACCCCGCTAAGCCAGGGATGACCAACCCTAGCCCTAGGTTGACGGCTGTCCGATCCCAACTTTCGATTTCGTCATCTTCCAGGTAGTCGTGCAGCACATCCAAAACTGGCTGGTGGTCAATCTCATAAATTTTGTTGCCTTTAGCCCGGGTGATGGTTCGTTTTTGACCTACGGCTACGCACCCATGGCTAATGCCCGTGACCAAGTCGGCGTTACCGGACAGTAACGCCCAGGAAATGCCATCAGAAATGACTTGTTCATTGTGGTACTGATAGGTTTTTTGGTAAGCAAAATTATCGCCGCACAGACTGCCAATAATGGGCAGAGGCTGCTGGTTCGTCTGTCCTAACCCGGTCATGAGGTCATCAAAGTTGACGGTAATGGCATCGGCATTGAGGAAAAGTGCGATCGCATCTGCCCCATTTGCCTGGCTAATCCGCCGACCTAATTCCTGACCTACAGCCGTCGATGACTGACTCAACCCGGTCAGAGCACCATGGTAAAACCGAAGTTCATCAGAGCGCACTACCATGACCGCTACCGCAAAGTTTGACTCATCCGCGAGTCCTTGGGCAATAATCCCAGCCGCAGAGCACCCATATAAGGGGGCATTACCCGTTGCCGCCCGCACGGTCTTGACCAATATTTCCTGTCTGTAACCAACGGTGGCAAATAGAAATACAAAGTCAGGCTGGGTGATATCAGCTTGTTCTAGGGCATTAGCTACAGCCGTTTGCCCAGCAACTTTAGGATTGTGATGTTGACTAATGCCGACACCGGCTTGAGTGCTCATAAAATTTAACCGACCGACGGATACTGACAGTGCATAACTGAAAGTTTAGAAATTTTGCTCAAACGCTCCTGGTTTCCTAGTTCTTATATACGTATGCTTAGTTCCCGTTTCTGGTTGGATTTAGATAAATCCTAGGTGATTTTTAGGAGGTTTACCCTGTGTTAGCCCTAAATTTCAACATGTTTACTGAGTCCATGGGTCAATGTCTTTACATAAAGACATTGACCACAAGAAAGCGCCAGCTTCCCATAGGAAACTAGCGCTAGTAGCGTACCCAACAAACAGTCAATAGAATCTTAGAAAGCGTTATACAGCATCAGCTGTAGAATCCACGGTCACCACCGTGTGGACCTCGGTTTCTTTTTCGACTAAAGCCACGACCTCAGTGGCCCCGTCCTCTGGCTGACCAAGAAGTGTAGCCTTAATCGCATCCACAATAGCCTGGAGCTTTAGCTTGAACTGGATAACGATGTCGGTTTCATCGGTTGCTGTCTCCTGGGCGGCCTGCCTAGCGTTAACATAGGCTTCTTGACCTCTTTCTTTAACCACTTGGACAGCATTACCGGCCAGATCTTTTGCCAGGGGGCGAACGGTGCTGGTACCGTCCTTAATCTCGGTAACCGCTTCAGAAAAAGCAGACTTCAGGATATCGGCAATCTTTTGAGTACGTCGCCCCCCTTCTGCCTTAATGGACTCAAAATTTTCATTAACGGCTTGGGTATTGGTATAAGTCATGATTCTGTGCCTTTTTTAATGGATTAAACGTCAAACAATGTAAGCAACAATCTTGTCAAACCACATCCAAGCTAAACCGTGACATTCTCTCTGCAACAAAACCACAGGTCTTAATATGGACAAGGTTCTCAGTGACTGGGTTAGCTTACAGATACCGCCTGGACATCAACCACCTGCTCGGTTGCAGTGGCGGCATCAGCGGCTGCATTGGTCTCTTTTCGGGTCTCTTGATTGCCCCTTTTCTTAGAGGCATTGACCTGTTCAAACAAAAGCTGAGACACCTCAGTGACTAGCAATGTGGCGATGATGCCATCATCCAGCCAGCCAATGACGGGGAAAACATCAGGCGAAATATCGAATGGGCTCACTAGATACAATAGGCTACCAAAAACAACTAGCCAACGATACTTAGAATGGCGGATAGCTTTGCGATACCAGTTGCGTAGACTTTCGATAATCGGTTGCTGTGCAGATGTCTTCATGGGTGCGGTCTCTCTTGCTCGACAAATTCATAATCGCAAACTGAGAGAAACTGCGCAGGTGGTGATAGCTCCCATGGAATGGGGTAAAATTACACCGACATTACCGTATACGGTTTCCCACCACCATGGATAAAAGTACTGTCATGAAAGTGTTTCAAAGGCTTATCACCCTATCCTTTCTGTCTGTTTTTTTACTACTTGTGCCAGTCGTAAAAGTGTCTGGATTGTTGTTTTTGTGGACTATACCCATGGCGGATGCTGCCCCCCAGGATTTCTTTCGACGAGCTGAGATCAAAGGCGATGCTGAACTGATGGAAGCCTATCGTAATGGTGAGTCTGACCTGATTGTGGAAGGTGTAGGGAGAGTAGAACGACTGCTAGCAGATGATTTAGAAGGCTCTCGACATCAGAAATTTATTTTACGACTAGGATCAGGGCAGTCATTGTTGATCAGTCACAATATTGATGTGTCCCCCCGCATCGATACGTTACGAGAAGGAGATGAGGTGCGATTTCGGGGGGAATATGAGTGGAATGAACGGGGTGGTGTTGTGCATTGGACCCATGACGATCCCAAGGATTGGCATGCGGACGGCTGGTTAGAACACAACGGAATTCGCTATGAGTAAGGCGAAAGCGACGCTGCTAGTTCCAGATTTACCATTGCTGGATGCTAGATAATATGGCGTTGCTGCTCCTCGGTATGATTTTATCTGCGAGATACTGTCCTAGGGCATATCTCACCGATCGGTTCATCCTCTAAATCAGCAACGGCAATAATATTGTTCTACGACAAGAACAATCTGTCTGTTATAACAAATCATTTTTGCTAAAAAACCACTAAAAAAGGCCTGAACCATATGGTTCAGGCCTTTTTTAGTGGTTTTACATTCCTAAATACACGTGGCGACAAGAAAATACGTTAAAATCGCATCCATCAAGTTTTATTGATATATAGCGAACCATGTCATATCTGTTTCCTGGCTGTCATCTATTCCGATTTCATCTCAGCCCTTATGCCCAAAGGATATAGGGCCGTCCTTAAGCCTACTTTGGTAATTCAACAATGCTCAACACTACTTCCGTTAACGTTCAGCAGCAGTCTACGCTGCAAGTATCGACTTGCCCCGTAGATTTATCTTGTTTAGTCTCCGCAGACCAACAGCAGCTCATTACTTGGAATTCCACCCAAACGCAGTATCCGTCACGGCTTTGTATACATCAGCTGGTGGAAGCTCAGGTAGAACAAACTCCGAATCAGGTTGCCCTCGTCTGTGACGCCCAAGAACTTACGTACAATGACCTCAACCAGCGAGCCAATCGGCTGGCCCACTATTTACGCTCTCTCGGCGTGGGGGCCGAAGCGCTAATTGGGATTTGTGTTGAGCGTTCTGTCGATATGATTGTTGCTCTGTTGGCAGTGCTTAAGGCAGGGGCTGGCTATTTGCCCTTAGACATCTCCTACCCCATAGAACGCTTGCAGTTTATGGTGGAAAATGCGCAGGTTCCCATCTTGTTAACTCAATCGTCTTTAGTGAGCCATTTGCCGGTGGCAGGGCGTACGGTTATTTGTCTGGATGAACAAACAATTGATGAGACCTACCCGGTAACAAATTTGGCAACTCAATGTACACCGGACGATCTGGGCTATGTGATTTATACGTCTGGGTCTACGGGGAAACCCAAAGGAGTCGCCATGACTCAGCGGGCCTTGGTCAATCTGTTGGCTTGGCAGCGACAGCAGTCGACGGCCTTAGACCTGGGTGCACGCACCCTGCAATTTACTCCCATCAGCTTAGAAGTTTCCTTCCCAGAAATCTTTACTCCGCACATAGCGGGCGGACCGCTGGTGCTGATTTCAGATCAGGCGCGTCGTAACCCTATTACGCTGCTGCATTTTTTAAAGCAGGCCAAGATTCAGCGTTTGTTTTTGCCATTTGTTGCCCTGAACCAGCTGGCTGAGGTGGCTGAGCAAGAATCTATCGTACCGGAACACTTAAAGGACGTCATTACGGCTGGGGAACAATTACGAATCACTCCAGAAATTGTGCGCTGGTTTAGGGCCATGGTTAAGTGTCGTTTGCACAACCACTATGGTCCGTCTGAAAGCCACGTGGTGACCGCCTTTACGTTAAATGAATCACCCGAGACCTGGCCGCTGCTTCCCGCCATTGGCAAACCCATTGCCAACACACAGATTTACTTGCTCAATGAGGAGCTTAAGGCCGTTCCCCTGGGGGAAACTGGCGAATTATATATTGCCGGGGACTGTCTAGCGCAGGGATATCTTCACCGACCTGGGATTACGGCAGAGCGCTTTATTAACTGCGGTGGGGATACGGTGCTCTATAAAACAGGAGATTTGGCTCGCTATTTGCCAGATGGCAACCTTGAGTATCTTGGCCGTAGCGATCAACAAATTAAAATTCGTGGATTTCGAGTTGAACCTGGCGAAATTGAAACATTGCTAGAACAACATGGAGCGGTGCAGACGGCGGTGGTGCTGGCCCAGGAAGTTGCGCCTGGACAAGCACGGTTGGCGGCTTATGTGGTGCTGGCGGATGCATCAGCTGCTAACGGTGCTACCGATAATTTAGCCGCACAGCTGCGTGAGTTTGTAACCGCACAGCTGCCCGACTATATGGTGCCGTCAGCCTATATGGTTTTGGATAAGTTTCCACTAACCCCCAGTGGCAAAATAGATCGGCGTCAGCTACCGTCGCCGGTGTGGTTGCGATCGCAAACCGCCCAATACATCGCCCCCGGCACACCACTCGAAACAGACATTAGCCAGCTGTGGACTGAGCTGCTCGGGGTTCAAGACATTGGCATCCATGATACATTCTGTTCCCTCGGGGGCCATTCACTCATGGCGGTACAGCTGATTTACCGCATTAAAGAACACTTTGGGGTAGAACTTGATCTAGCCAAATTCTTAGGAGACTCTACAATTGCCGCCTTAGCTGACTGGATAGACCAGATTCAAACCCAAGGACAGTTAGATACCTCAGACGATACCCTGGCCACCAAGGCAAGCTTGGATGACACCATCCAAGTGCCAACATTACCAGAATCGCCTATTCCCAACTATTTTTTGACCGGTGCAACTGGTTTCTTGGGTACTTACCTACTCCATGACTTGTTACGTTACACGCGAGGAGATGTCTATTGTCTGGTACGTTCAACCAGTATCACCAGAGGACTGGCGCGGCTAAAAAGTAGTTTAAAGCGCTATCGACTGTGGAATGAAAATGATGCCGACCGCATTATTCCGGTAGTGGGTGATCTGAGCCAGCCACGGTTGGGAATGAGAGAATTTATCTTTAACCGACTAGCCAAAAAACTCGATGCCATTTATCACTGCGGCTCTTGGGTGAATGTGCTCTACCCCTACTCAGCCCTAGAAGCTCCCAACGTGGGGGGAACACAAGAAGTCCTGCGACTAGCCAGTCAGTCTCGCGTGAAACCGGTTCACTATATTTCCACCGTGGATGTGTTTGCCGCCGATCGTAATCGTCACATTCGCACCATCCAAGAAACCGGTGACAATAGTCTCATGGGACCCATCCGCTCTTTATTTAGCGGCTATGCCAAGAGTAAATACGTGGCAGAAACATTAATACAAGAGGCCCACAGTCGAGGCATCCCCGTGATGACCTATCGCCCCAGTAACATTATGGGGGATAGAACAAACGGGATATGCTCTCCAGACAGTTTTGTCACCAAGATGATTCAAGGATGTCTTCAAGTGGGGATAGCCCCAGATATTGATGCCGCTTTGAACCTGGTGCCCGTAGACTATGTCAGTCGTGCGATTATCCATCTGTCTCAGACGCAGTTTCCCAATGGTCAGGCATTTAATATAGTTAATCCTCAGTCCTATCACTGGAACGACCTGGTTAACTGGATGCGGGATCAACAGGGATATAGCCTAAAATCGGTGGCCTATGAAACGTGGTGTTCTGAGGTGATTAATGGGGTCAGTCAGGATCAGGATCATCCATTATTCTTCCTGACAACATTCTTTGCCAATCTACCGTTTATCCAAAAGTCGCTGGGGGCTTTCCATTTTGAGTGTGATCAGCTGCAAGCGGCACTACAAAACTCATCTATTGGGTGTGCCGAGATTGGGAATGAGCTGTTACAGCTGTACTTTAGTACGCTTGTAGAGCGAAATCTGGTGAATTCTGCATCTACGGCCAAACAAACTCCATCACTCTCTCTAGCCGGAAAAGCCACCTCTCGTAGATAGGAGAACCAGCCACCGTACTCAGGTCCTAGTTCTTCTAGTACGATGATTGACTAGATTAGTGAAAAAAGGGTGTTGAGCTGTCCTTACTCGGCACCCTTTAGACACAATCCCACAGTCTACTGTTCTACAGAGATCTCCGGAATTGGAGAGGGCATATTCCCTCCTTCACAATAAACTTCAACCGCGTAGTCCAATCCTTCATAGGGGTTTGCTCTAGCCAAAACGGCCTGGTGAGCGGATGAACGCTCGTTAGCAGCGGTAATGGTCCGTTCAACCTCGGCGAAGGGAGCCAGATCGCGGGAAGTTTTGGCCCGGTAACGAAAACTCTCGGCTAAGTAGGAGTTCAAAAGCCTTAGATTTTTATCACTTAGCTCCAGGGTTTCTAATGCACGTGCCGTATCGAGATGGTTCTCGGCACGTTTAAGAAAACCTGCTTGCGTTAGCTTCGTGTCAGAAAAGAAAGCCTCTTGGGCATAGGTAGCTACTCCCTGCTCATAGTTGGCTTGTTTAATCTCATATATTTGAGAACATTCAGCACGACGCTCTTCGGCACGACGCTTTTTAACCCCGATTGGGTCATCTAAATCTGAGGTACAGGCCGTTAAACTCAGCAGGGCAGCTGTACCGATAATCATTCGCCCAAGCATATATCTTCTCAATAACTATGTCTTATTTATCTGCAACTATCTTATCAACACCATCGGCTGAGCAGCTTTGAACTCCACGCCCCTTGAGCAAATCAACAATTATGTTCTCAGTTTTTTGCTGTAGCTTGGAGTTGAGATAATAGCTGCATAGATCCGAAATATGAAGCTTTTCAAGTAATGATTGTTGTTGCTCACTACTTAATTGTTCAAGTGATGACAACCTTGGGGACATGCACCCATAGGAAAAGAAACAAAGCAAAGAGATAATCGTACCCAATAAACGTTTATCCATGATTTTATAAGAACACTACAATGCCAAACCTCTGCTAACCTGGGGCTGACATTGACGGTAAAATCCACGGGCTTAGGTTTGAATCAAGTAATTGTTATGCAGTTAAGCCTGAATGGCTCAATCTGCAAATGCTTGGAACAGAGCGCAGTATACAAACAGCAGCCCCATCAATATACTCCCCGAACGGGTAATCGTCAGGAATAATGCCTGATGGGCATTTGACGTGCCCATGTATGTGTAAAGTGCAACGCCAGTTGGCACAACAAAGAGCAGGGCTATAGCCACAAGCTTCCATTGAGAGGGTAAGGTGCCCCGACGAAACATCGGCATCGTGCGATTGAGTTCGATCGCGGCAAGCAATGCTAGTAGCGGTAGCCCGATAAACGTACTGCCATACTGGAGGGCTTTGTAGCCGGGCACATGCAAACCGCCAATGGCGATGGAGGAATTCAGCATCGGCATTAGCTGGGTTCCCCAGCGACCTTTGTGGGTAAACGCATCCCATATCTGGTGGGTGTAGGCTCCTGCGACAATGGCAAATGCAATGGCAATAACGTAACGAAGGACACTCAAAAACGACTGTTTAGGAAGGTTAGGTTCGGGCGACAATCTAGATGCAAGCCGCTCTGGTAGAAGTGCAATTATTGGCTTTCGCATCACCAGCTCAAATAGGAAAAATCCACCCATGCCCAGCGGCAAACATAAAGAGAATAGCCCTGTAGAGGAATGGGTCTGCGCGTAGTCGACCATGGGAAAGAACAGAGGCACGTCGGGAATCATGGCACCGATTGAGAAGGCAGAAAAGGGCACGACGCGGCGCAACGGCCAAAACGGAAGAACGGCGACAATATGTGTTGGAGTAAACGGCATAGATCAAAATCAGAGGCTAACACAAGCTAACGGTATATCTATAGCGTGGGTCATATTGGTTAGGGCATTCTATTTCGCAGTCCCTGGGTATCAATACTATTGATGGCGGGGGCAGGGGCGTCAACACGTTTGACGCGAAATCAACCTACTCATCAGTGGTTTTATAGTTTCTCCCAGCTTTCTTTCAAAAATATGCGTTCAGCAGCTTGTCATATCTTGTCGGTGAAATCATAGCCAGCAAATGTCACCCTACAATAAAGGTATCCGTCAACTGGGCTTGAGGCTATGGCAGAACAACCCCGTCCATCATGGGATTTCGGTCGCTTTTTTGAAACCCTCAACTACTTTGACGCCATTCCCATCGTTAGCTCACTGCAAACCATGTTCTTTGGTTCACCACCGCCGCCACCGCCCCAGCTCCAGGCAAATCTTGTCTTCGATTTTCGCTCACCCACAGAGCAAATGCGTGACCTGTGGGGTGCCCTAGACGATGTGGTGATGGGCGGCGTTAGCCAGAGCGGCACCCAGCTACTGCCCGAAGGATTAGCGTTTACGGGCTATGTATCCACCGCCAATTCCGGTGGGTTTGCCTCCGTTCGCACCCGCAATTTTGAGCCCCCCCTAGATCTGAGTGCCTACAGCGGCATTGAACTCCGCGTTAAGGGCGACGGACAGCGCTATAAGTTCTTTTTACGGGATGGTGCAGGCTGGGACACCGTGGCCTATGCCCATTCATTTGACACAACCAATGGTGACTGGGTAACGGTACAGATTCCCTTTGCCGAGATGAAGGCAGTCCAGCGGGCGCGGGTCGTGCAGCGGTCTCCCATTAGTGCAGAACGAATTTATTCGCTGCAGCTTATGTTGAGTAAGTTTGAGTATGACCGCCAGCTCAACCCGCATTTTGCCGCAGGTCCGTTTCAGCTAGTGGTGGAATCGGTGAAGGTTTACTAGCCCACTCACTGCCCCTTCAATTTCGTGATCCCTAAAAGCATGCGCTTGTTACGGCTATACATTCAGCAGGTTGCTATGCTTTTTTATTTTTTGTAAAGGTGGGGTTGATTGGCCGTCTGGGCACTGGCTGTCTGGGCATAGAGAATACCCAGGAGCAGCAGTAGGGCTCCAAGCATGCTAGACCAGCCCATGGGTTCTTTAAAGGCAAAAACCCCCAGCAGTGTGGCGGTGAGGGGCTCTATGAGCACGGCAATACCAGCGGTGGTGGCGGCAGTATTGCGGATACCCAGCATATAGATGCCATAGCCGAGGCTGCTGGTGATGATGCCAAGGTAGAGCAAAAAGGGGAGCGCTCTGAGCCAGACTGTAAAGGATGGCTGTAATACCAACGTGGGGGTGAGCACCAGGGTGGCGACGGTGAAGCTGTAGGTTGCGATCGCAATTCCATCCATCTGCCCCACCATGGCCTTCGCCA
>CALBPH010000332.1 GCA_937899365.1 uncultured Leptolyngbya sp. | reverse complement strand
GAAACGACCCCCGCTGGCTGGTTGGATATTACGGTGCATCAGCACATGCCGATGTTTCATATGGAACACTGCGTATTTTGTGCGTTTCTGTCGGACGGGACAGACTTTACTAACTGTGGGCGACCCTGTGAACAGCATGAGGTGGTACTTTGCGATCGCACCGGCACAGAGCACATCCTCCAGGCCGATGCAGGCTGTCGCAACACCCTTTATAACGGTGTAGCCCAAACCGGTGCAGAATTTATCCCTCGCCTGATTGAATACGGTGCCCGCCATTTCCGCATTGATTTTCTCAATGAAACCCCTAGTCAAGTCAAACAGATTCTTACCTGTTATCAACAGCTCCTCCAGGGTCAGCTCACCGGACGTCAACTTTGGCAGACCCTGCAACTATCTAACCAATTAGGCGTAACTCGCGGCACCCTAGAAAAGAAATAAGATGATGCCGTCAGTCAGAATTTCTCAGACCTCATCATCCCAAGGAACAGCAACGCCAGAAATTATTTAAGCCACAGAAACTGTGACTCAAATCACCCCATTAAATGACCTAAATCGATGCATTTAATCCCTTTAAAGCTGTCTAAAGGAACTATTTAAAGCCCATTTAAAACCAATAAATAACCCCGACATTACTGCCGGGGCTGATTACACATATTGAAAATTATATAAGGTGTGCGTTGAGCACAAATTCAATATAACCAACTTTGGATACCAGTACCGTAAATACCCCATAAACCTATTTAAAGAACAGCTAAAAGGCAATTATTGTGATTCAAATCACCTTATAGGATGATTTGAATTGATGCGTTGATCCATGCTTTAGAACCGACAAAGCATTAATCAAAACCAATAAATAACCCCGACATTACTGCCGGGGCTGATTACACATATTGGGTTATTCATAAGGTGTGCCTTGGGCACAAATTCAATGTAACCAACTTTGGAACCTACCACCGTAAATACCCCGTAAACTCAATTGAAGAATGACTAAAGTTGACAAATTCCATACTCAAGACAATGCTGAATCCCTATCTCTAAAAGGATTTCTTTGACTTAAATGTAGATGCATCAACTTTATTTTTTATAAGTTGATATGGAACCATCAACGTTCCAAGTGTGATGTGTATCACCTATTTAAAGAACTCTTCTTGATGTGACCTTGTTCGTGGCATCTCAGCGATTGCTATAAAACCAAAAAATAACCCCGACATTACTGCCGGGGCTGATTACACATAGAGTGTTTATATAGAGTGTGTTGTAAGAACACATCTAACCTAACTAGTTCTGAGGATCACCACCGTAAAATCACGGTGAAATTTTCTAAAGAAAATCTAAAGGCAGCTAGTTTGTCTGTGTGGCGTTACTCATCATGCAAAGCCCATAGCCATTGGGTAGGTGTGTTCATCCGATGGCTATGCACGTAACCGCTTTTACCCACAGAAAGGGCTTAGCTCAACTTAGCCAAAGGTTCTACCATTCCAGCCCCACATGGCACCTTGGGCATCTGCAAATTCGATGTAGGTGCGATCTGGAGGTACCCCCAGCGCCGCCTGGACCTGAGCACAGAATTCCTGACTCATGGTTTTAGTTTTACCCCCCATGGTGCCAATGCTTTTGATTTCGATATAGCAGGTGGGATCGGTGGTGCCAGCAAACGTCATGGGCGTACCAGGCTGAAACGCCGTCATCACATAGGACTCCGGTTTGCCAATGTGCTTGGCTAAGCTAGCCGATAGCTGCTTGAGCATGTCCTCAACCGCACCTTTTGAGGGGGCATCAACGGAGGTTTGAACTTTTATCAGGGGCATAGGTATTGCAGGGGTAAACGACTGATCTGATTGTCGCAAGTGGTTGTCTAAAAATCATGGATTCTATGGCGAAGGAGGACATCCACGCGCTACCCACCGTAATTCCAGCCAGTGGTGGATAGCAGCAGGGCATCGCCTTCACGGTGAACGCCTGCGCCAATGACTTCACCAATAAAAACGGTGTGGTCGCCGTGCTCAACGGTGCTAATCACGTTGCATTCCACATAGCCGAGGGTGTCTTTAATAATGGGGCAGCCGGTTTCAGGACCGGGATAAAACTCGATGTCTTCAAATTTGTTGCCGACACGGCGCAGGGGTTTAAAGAAGTTTTGGGCCAGGTCTTTTTGACCCGCCTCGAGCACGCTGAGGGCAAAGACACCGCTGGCTTTGATCATGGTGTGGGACGTGGAGTCGGCCTTGACGCAGTTGACAACCAGCGGTGGGCTAAAGGAGGCCTGCATGACCCAGCTAGCGGTAAAACCGTTGACGTCTTCCCCCTCTTTGACACCACAGATGTACAGCGCATGGGGGATTTTGCGCAGCATCGTTTTTTTGGCCTGTTCGTCGAGCATGGAAATACCCTTCGCGTACAACGCCTCAGTTTAAACGAATTAAACTGCCCACAACTAAGTCTTTTGATCGTCTGTCACTGACAAGGCTACTCAAAAAAAGCCCCTACCATATCGGCAGAGGCTTAGAGTGTGTGTAGGGAGAGTCTGAGTAGAAAAGGGTGCCTGGGGAATGAAGCTTCACCACAGATTACGGAGTCTGCACCGGGCACCCAAACTTGATTAGCCTGAATACGCCATACTATGTCAGCGGACGACAGACTTAGTACGAGCATCTAGCGCGTCTAGGCGGGCTTCCTGAATATTATCGACAGCTTTAGTACGAGCATCCAACGCTTCTAGCCGAGCAGCTTGGATATCTTCGACAGCCTTGGACTGGTTATTCAGGTGCTCCAGACGCAGCTTGTGAACAGTGTTCTTCGTGCGAGCATCCAGGGCCTCTAGCCGAGCAGCTTGGATATCTTCGATGGCCTTGGACTGATTGTTGAGGTGCTCAAGGCGTAGTTTGTGAACGGTGTTCTTAGTGCGAGCGTCGAGGGCTTCTAGGCGAGCTGACTGAATGCTGAAGCTGGCGGGCTCGGCGGCGGATGCAATGGGGGCGATAGCAGTGGAAGCAACGAGAACAGTTAAAGCGGAAAGAA
>CALBPH010000331.1 GCA_937899365.1 uncultured Leptolyngbya sp. | reverse complement strand
ACAAAACAGGTGACTAACGTCAAAAGAGAGCGGATAATCCAATATCTGCATTAACTGAAGAGGCCATCGGTTGTGGTGATTATATTTCTAATGCCCCTGAATGTGGCAGCTTGTGTTCTCAAAAAGCACCGTCCTATCAGCACATTAAGGAGTTAGTGAAGCGATAGGTTGGGGACGTTGTTAGTACAGATTTCGCCGTTGTTGATTTAGATATGAACCGCTCGGTTAGATGTGCTGTAGGACAGTGTCTTACAGGTAACGTTATTCCGATGATTAGCAACGCTGACTTTTGGGGTTAGGTAGGTTAATAGAAATAGGAGCCTAAATAATGCAATCTCAATCAATGACAGATTCGATTGCTGTTAATGAGGCAGATGTAGCTAGTCTGTCTAAGCGTAGGGATTTTTCATGGCTACAGGGTAATGCTCGTCTGATTAATCGTACTGTACTGCTGTTGGGGGCACACCTGGCCCATGCAGGGTTAATTATGTTTTGGGCTGGGTCATTTACGCTGTTGGAAATTTCTCGCTACATTCCAGATGTGCCGATGGCAGACCAAGGTCTATTGTTATTACCCCGTTTGGCTAATCTGGGTTGGGTTAACAGCGGTGCGATGGATGCCTGGTTTGCGATCGCAATCCTCCATCTAGTTTCATCAGCCGTCCTCGCTGCGGGTGGTTTCTTCCATGTTTTTAATCAACGTTCCACCAGCTATGCGGTGGGCAATGACAAAATCATGGCCAAGGAAGAAGGCCTTTGGAGCAATCCAGCAACCCTGGGTTTTATTTTAGGACAGCACCTGATTTTCTTGGGCTTTGCCGCCTCATTATTTGTGTTGAAGGCCACCCGTTTTGGTGGTATTTACGATCCCGCATTAGGCACTGTTCATATCATAGATAATGTCACCACTAATCCGGCGATTATCTTTGGCTATCTCTTTGGGGTTACTCGCCACGGTTGGGACCCCATGGGCATGGCCGCAGTTGACAACTTATCGGATGTCGTCGGCGGCCATCTTTGGATATCTGTCATTTGCATCCTAGGCGGTATTTGGCACACGGTGCGAGCCCCCTTTGGCTGGTTCAAACAGCGCTTCATTTATGACGGCCACGTTATTTTATCTTTCAGCTTGGCTGGCGTTGGTTTGATGGCCCTGATATCAACCTTTTTTATCTTTAATGAGACAGTTTATCCTGTCGAAATCTTTGGTGATAATCGATTAAAGATGGCAGTTGTTCAAAGTTTGTTAGGAGTTGTCTTTTTAGGCGGCCATGTGTGGCATAATTTACTTGGGCAGAAAAACAGTGGTCGTCTCAGCGATTTATCTTACTATGAAGCAGCGATGGCAGGTTTTGCAACTGTTATTGTTGTAGCGTTTGCCATTGGGCTTAACAGCTTTACCTAGCGGTTTTTTAACTATGGATTCCTCTAGATCCATGCCGACTCATCTCTACCTGGTGGAGATGAGTTTTTTTTAGATATTCTTTTAGATCCATGTACAACAAGTATCAAGTAACGTTAAAAAATGATCGTTTAGGTCAAACGACTACAATAGAAGTATCAGAAGACTATTCTATTTTAGACGCGGCAAAGGAGATCGGTTTAAACTTTCCTATCCCCTGTCGTACCGGCACTTGTGATGCCTGTATTGGAAAACTTGTAATAGGTGACCTTGATCAAGCAGAACAATCATTTTTAGACGATACTCAAATCGCTGAGGGATATGCGCTGTTATGTCACTCCTATGCGCGCTCTGACTGTACGATAAACACTGATTGGGATGGAGGAATTTTAGAACATAATCCAACTATTGATCATTAAGGATGCATAACCTTTATGCCACTGTCTCTTCCCTACACCAACACACTACATATGAGCCCCTATGGCAAATCTGTTCCTTATCCTAGGAGTGGTCTGGGCAACCATGGCTTTAAAAATCTCAAACAGAGCCCCGATCTGATTGAGACGATTCCAGAATTGTCAACCGATCAGGGCTTAAAATCTTTAGTAAAAACCTTAAATACTCAAGAGAGTAATTTCTTTAGTATTGGCTGTTTTAGTGATATCCGCAAGACTCTACAGGGTATGCGCCATCGAGGCTACATAGAATTTGCTTGGAATTGTACTACCTGTGTTCAGGATGCCGTTCACTATTTTTCACTATTTTTTCACTTTGATCAGTTTTTGCGAAACCGGGAGTTTAACCATCGCGTAAAGTTAGACTGGTTGATTGAAGAGGCTCAGTTTTCTGATATTGGTCTCTGTGGGTTTTGTTGTGCCATTTTTATTGACACATCTCCGTGTGAGCTAAAAGCTGATGCTGTTTGGCAAACCTCACTGCAAACAATTGAATCCTTTTTCAATTCCATTCCAAAAACGTCTTCAACTGCTATTTATGCCGACTCAACTACACAATTCAATGGTGTGATGGCATAGACTGTTGCTAGCTCATGCATTTAACTCTATTGTGTTGACTAGTCCTAGGAGATTGATTTTGTTGTGGAAACCCATGAGTTTGATGTTGTTATTGTCGGTGGTGGACCCGCAGGGTGTGCCTGTGCTCTTTATACGGCCCGTGCTGACTTAAAAACGGTTATTTTGGATAAAAATCCAGCTGTGGGAGCCTTGGCTATTACCCATAAAATTGCTAATTACCCTGGTGTAGCTGGTGATATGAGCGGTAGTACGTTGCTGGATATGATGCGTGATCAGGCGGTTGAGTATGGCGCGGTCTACCAGCGTTCCCAGGTCTTTAATATTGATGTAGAAGGTCCGCTTAAAAAAGCTTACACACCTGAGGGGATCTTTGCTGGGCGCGCTCTGGTTTTAGCAACAGGTGCCATGGGGCGCAAAGCATCATTTCCGGGAGAGGCTGAGTTTCTTGGCCGTGGGGTGAGCTATTGTGCAACCTGCGATGGAGCTTTTTATCGGGATCGTGAAGTGGCCGTTGTCGGCTCTAATCTTGAAGCGTTAGAAGAGGCACAGGTACTGACTAAATTTGCATCCACAGTGCATTGG
>CALBPH010000330.1 GCA_937899365.1 uncultured Leptolyngbya sp. | reverse complement strand
GGATCGCCTTATTAGCTGGTTAATTGACTATGCCCAGCGTCCACAACTGTCTCGAAAATTTGTACGGATAGGAGTGGCGTGATGTCAATTGCCCCACGGCCGATTTCCCCCACTCCACTGGTCATTCGGGCTGCTGAAACTCAAGACTGTCATAAGATTGCCGTCATATATAACGAGGCCATTGAAAATGGAGGAATCACAATGGATAACGTGCCTCGAACAACAGCGGATATTCAGGCACTACTGAGTCAGCTTTCTCAACGGGAGGCTCTGCTAGTAGCCCAGTTGAGTGAGCACGTCATCGGTTGGGGCATAGTTAAACGCTACAGCGATCGGGCTGGCTATCAGGTTTGTTGTGAAACGTCGGTCTATCTTACCTTTTCTGAAACCGGCAAAGGATATGGAAAAGTGTTGCAACAAACCTTGTTGAGCCATGCTGAATCACTGGGCTATTAC
Source organism: uncultured Leptolyngbya sp. (assembly GCA_937899365.1). Lineage (GTDB taxonomy): Bacteria > Cyanobacteriota > Cyanobacteriia > Phormidesmidales > Phormidesmidaceae > Leptothoe. Next base: position 2,199 of record CALBPH010000330.1, on the reverse strand, counting down.
CATATTGTTGCCAAAATCTTGGCTGCTAATGAAAGCAGTATTCGCTTCCATCAGCGCTTTGGCTTCACCATCGTCGGAATTCAATACGGTATCGGCTACCTCAATGGCATCTGGCATGACGTGGTCATTTTGCAGTATCAGCTGCCCAAATACCTTTCAGATATTTCTTAATCTCTATCTAGAACCATGAACCTAGCGATTTCCCCAACCGCGACCTCACGCCCCGCAAGAGAAACCACGTCTAAACTCCAAACACTGATCAGGACGCTGCAGCTATCACGGTATTTCACATCAGCCCAGGTAAAAGAAACTCTTTTACAAATTAATATTTCCTCTGAAGAGCTTATGCCCTGGGCTGATTTTGACCATCCCGTTGTAGATAGCTACGGTCGCAAATTGGTCTATAACGGCGGGTACTTCGAAATCATGGTCATGTCTTGGGTCCCAGGAGACTTTAGCGCTATTCACGACCACGGGTTTACCCAGTGGGGGGCCGTTCAATGTTTTGGTGCGGCAGAGCATTACATTTACCAATTTGCCAAAGGAACCCTGCGCACTGTGGAGGCCGCCCACTACACCCCTGGCATGATTAGGAGAGTAGACCACAATCTGATTCATCAAATGGGTAACGCTGGTAGCGAGCCATTTTTAAGTCTCCATGTCTATGGCTGTGGCCACCCCAGAACGGCAATTACTGGCAACGCGCGAATTTTTGATTTGTTGGAAGGCAGCGTTCAATACACTGATGGGGGGGTCTTTTTCTGCCTGCCGGAGGCGCAGATTATTCGACGCACCTATGGAGTGACAGGCAATCGCAAGACAACGATGAGACATCATCATCAGATGGGCGATCGCCTGCGGCGGATACTAGAGGATCAGAACGATCCAGCGCTGGCCGATAAGCTTTCCTTACTGACTCACCATCAGAGCAAGCTGTAAAATCAGGCTGGCATTTGTAGCACCCTAGTAGTCGATCGTTGGATAAATAACAACAAAATCGCGATTTTGCCAATGAGGATCGGCATTCGCTCTACGGTTATCTTCATCCACCACCCACTGTAGCTTAGTATTGCCCAGCTTGCCATCGTAGAAGAGGTATAGCCTCTTGTCTGTGATCACATAGGTTTTAGGGTTAACCGGAAAAGTTCTACTCTCAGAAATTGAGATCGCACAGAAGCCACCATAAAGATTTTAGACTGTGTTCTCCTGTAGGTGCTGTTGTGATCTGACTTTCCGCATATACGCTTTTTACGACTTTTTCATACATACATCTCAAGTTATTCAATGTAATTTGAATGGCATAACAGTCTTTTTTTGAATATTTTTAGGAACCTCAGTCATGAGACTTGATGGAAAAGTCGCCCTTGTTACTGGTAGCAGCCAGGGCATTGGTCAGTCAATTGCAGATCGGTTAGCAAAAGCTGGGGCAAAAGTTGTCATCAACTATCGCTCTCACCCCGAGGGCGCAGAGGTCACGGTGAAGCAAGTCAATGCGCTTGGTGGACAGTGTCATATGGTGGAGGGCTACTGCAACACTGAGCGCGGCTACAGCATCGGTGCGGACTTAGGCATTGTAGACGATGTGCGCCGGTTAGTAACAGAGAGTATTGAACACTTCGGTCAGCTTGATATTTTAGTCAATAATGCCGGCATTGAAAAACGTGCCCCTTTTTGGGAGGTCGAAGAGAACGCTTTTGACGCTGTGATGAACGTTAATCTTAAGGGCGTTTTCTTTGCGACCCAAGCGGTTACACAGTATCTTATGAAAACTCAGCGCCCTGGCAAAATCATTAACATCAGCTCCGTTCACGAAGAGCTACCATTCCCTAACTTTGCTTCTTACTGTGCCAGTAAGGGCGGACTTAAACTATTGACCCGCAACCTGAGTATAGAGTTAGCTCCCTACGGCTTTACTATTAACAATGTTGCACCGGGAGCCATCGAAACTCCCATTAATACTAATCTCCTCAACAATCCGGCGCAGCTTGGCGCACTTCTCAAAAATATTCCGCTAGGACGGCTTGGGCAATCCAATGATATTGCTGCCTTAGTAGAATTCTTAGCATCTGACGATGCGGACTATATTACTGGCAGCACCTTCTTTGTTGACGGTGGCCTCACCTGGAATTACCAAGAGCAGTAAAGCTCGAATTGGGAAATGTTGTATCTAATACGTCATTAAGGATGTTACTCATCGGC
>CALBPH010000329.1 GCA_937899365.1 uncultured Leptolyngbya sp. | reverse complement strand
GGATATCAAATCGCAGCCGCAGTCGCCCCAATCCCTGTTTCCATAGCACTGGCACCTGTACCATCCATTGCAGCACCGCACCACCCAGGGTGCCTGCGGCCAGGGCGGCACCGCCCACTAGGGCATAGCGGGGCTCAGCAATTTTATCGCCCAGGGTAAAAAACACCACCCCCAAGGCGACAATCACCGCACTGCTGGAAAATAGGGGGCTAATGGAGGGCAGCCAGTAATGATCGGCGGCATTTAAGGTGCCAAAGCCAATGCCGATCAGTCCGGCGAACATGGCCATGGGGGCCATAATCCGCAGCTGTAAAATGGCAATGTCGCGGGTAATGGCCCCGGCTTCTGTATTTTCGCTCAGGCGATTGCCCAGGATACCAATAATGGATGGGGCAAAGATGACAATAGCCAGGGTGACTAACAGCAGCCCTATCCCTACTAAAGTCGTGATGGTTTCCACCAGGGGGGCAATTTCGTCCTTTTTGCGATTGGCCACACCGCGCACAATGGCGCTGTGAAAGGGACCGTTGATGCCCCCCAATAACACCAGTAGAAAACCGGGAATGGCATAGGCTAACCCATAGGCATCGGCCACCGGTCCGACCGCAAAGGTGGCGGCAATGGCCTGGGTGCGGACAAGGCCAAATACTTTACTAATTAGGGTTGCGATCGCAACAATTCCGGCAATGCCAGCCAAGGAGCGCTTCGTCACTAGATACCCAACCCTAAATGCTTAACGACCAATGGCTGTGCCCAATCACAACACAGCCGTCGCGGAGCTAACCAGCAAAAATACTAACGAAATTAACAGATACTAAAAACTACAGTGGCATACACCCAGCCAATAGAAAAGCTGACGTGGTCCCATGGAGTGCAAACCCAGTGCCTGAGAGCATTGATAGGAGCATACTAAACGGAGGACAACCACCCTGCCCCGCTACCGCTCATAGTCCGAAATTTCACAGGAATTAGAGAGTATCAAGTTTTGTCCCACAGTTCAATAGGAGTCCCCCGTTCATGACCCCAATCCAGGTTCACACCTTTCCCCCCTTGCTAGAAGGCACCCTGCTCAAGCGCTACAAACGATTTATGGCAGACATTGAACTCAGCTCGGGGGAGACCATTACGGCCCATTGCCCCAATACGGGGCCCATGACCGGGGTGTGCCATGTGGGCGGTCGGGTCATGGTCTCTAAAAGTGACAACCCCAAACGCAAACTGGCCTATACCTGGGAACTGGCCGAAGTCCAAGATAATGGCCCCACATGGACTGGGGTCAATACCGCCCTACCCAATCGAGTCATCCAATCTGCCCTGAGCGAGCATGTCTTTGAGCAGCTAGAGCCCTACGACACCCTCAAGCGCGAAGTCCCCTACGGCGAAAACAGCCGGATCGACTTTCTCTTAACCACCGCCGAGCGTCCCGTCTATATAGAAGTGAAAAATTCCACCTGGGCCCAGGACCGTCTCTGTCTTTTTCCCGACACCGTCACCACCCGAGGACAAAAACATCTGAGGGAACTGACCGCCCTGGTGCCTGAAGCCCGGGCTGTGATGCTGTACTTCATTAACCGGGGTGACTGTGATCGGTTTGCACCGGGGGATAGCGCCGACCCCAAATATGGTCAGCTACTGCGGGATGCGATCGCAGCCGGGGTTGAAGTATTACCCTGCCGTTTCGACATCTCTCCTGAGGGCATCCGCTATCTCGGCCTAGCCCAGTTAGACCTATAGGCTCAAACACCGCCCACCCGTCAGCCATGTCACCTACGGTATTATACGCAGGCACCATGTACGTTTTTACACAGCCATAGTGTTGTTTTAGATACCTTTTAGTAAGGAAATAGATTTTTATCTTCCCTAACACTTTTCCCCATAGAATCCACACGTTTTCCACAAGCAAACGGGGGTTTTCCACAAGTTTTCCACAGGTTTACACGAGAAATCCACATCTTTCCCCATTCTGGGGAGAGGGTTAATCACAGAATAAATCTGAGAAGCGGTCCATCATAGGTAACGTAATGCAACAAAAATAAGACCTAAACCCTATTGGTTTCGTGCTTAGAAATTCCTTCATACTCCAGACTCCAACCATGTTGGCGTTGACAACCCCACCCCCCATTAGCAAAATTACCTGACCACCCTTGGATTATTTCCAATGTCTCAATCGTAAAAATCATGCCCATCGGCTTGAACATTGACGGTCCGCCCCGCTGCTGCAAAATTTTGTCAGTTTTCACCTGGGACGTGATGCAACTATTGAGGTTTTCCCATCCATGAAAGTTACTGTTAGTATCCTGGCGGAGATTCCTGAGGAGCTCCACGACGCTCTCACGGGATATTTAGAGAATCATCCTGCTTGGGATCAAGATCGGATGTTTGCGGCAGCACTATCGTTGTTCCTAATGCAAAACGGTGACAGCGATCGACGCACATCTAGGGTTTATCTAGATACCTTGTTTAATTACGCGGCGTAATAACGCCACCTAACCTGACGCGCCCTTGGTTTTAGCACTGGGGTCACCGTTCAGGCCATAAATAATCTCAGCCATCACCGTAGGCCCATGATCTAATGCATTAGATCATGGGCCTACGGTGACCTTATTTAAGTAAATCGGTAAATATCTTTTTCCCCTTACTGGATAAATGTCCCC
>CALBPH010000328.1 GCA_937899365.1 uncultured Leptolyngbya sp. | reverse complement strand
TAAGGACGTATAGCTCAGTTGGTTAGAGCGCATCGTTGACATCGATGAGGTCACTGGTTCGAATCCAGTTACGTCCATATAAATCTGAAGATCAGATTACTGTTAATTCCGCTGTACTGGAATCTGAATATCACTCCGCTTCAACCCATTAGGGATAAATGGCCCATCATAGAAAAAACGTCGCGGTGGTCCCGTTATTTCATATTCTGGGTGCATTGCTAGCCAATCTTGCAGCTGCTGTACTCCCCGCGTGTATACCCCATAGCCATAGCCACCCCGCATCCCAACGCTGACCACCACCATGGGTGGTATATCTTCCACTCGTACATTCTGGGCCACCTCTTCCGGCACCACATCCAAACTGCGATATAAAAATGAAACGGCTGCATCACCAGTTGCGATCGCACTTGCCCCCAACGTTGCCGTCGGATACCGCGTCTCCACCGGAGCCGTCATTGAAATACTGTTGTCGCTAATATGGCGAAACAATGGCGAAAATCCACGGGATGGGGCATTGGCCAGGTCACCCCGCACCTGTACCGTCGCTGCCCGATAGGCTGGATATTGCTTAATCTCAACGTCACCCTTCGCCGTAGGCAACGGAAACCCATCAGGTAACGGTGCAGACGCTGCCCGATATCCCCAAAAAAGCAGCGCCCCTAGGCCAACGATCACCCCAGCAATTAATAGCCCATGAGTTAGTTTCATAGCAGCATGTCACCCTATACCCAGCTTCAACTCTTTTGTTATGACTACTGTTATGCCTACCCTCAAGCACTCTTCGCCTTTCTCAGCATCTGAAACCACTGATGCAACAGTAAAACCCGAATCCGGTAACAGTCATAACCATCGGCATGTACAGTCTGTTCCACAATTCCCAGGTTCTGCAAAATGTGGACCGCATCCAAACATTGAATCTCGGAAATACTTAGCTTCTTAGACAAAAATGCCAACAACGTTCTTGCCCTTAGCCAACCATCAGTATTGTTGGAGGCCGTCGTCATCATACTCAACGCATTCAAAATATGATGAACCTTGGGTTTTGAGTTGTAAGTTCTAAGTTCACCAATAATACTGTATTCAACATAAGCTTTTAGGGACTGGTCACGAAATACTTTTCTCAAATTCTGTTGAGCAAAAACAAAGGAAATGCGTCCTTTCGCTTGTATCTCAGCTTGAGCATTCGCCTTATTTGCCAAAAAACCGGCTATTTTTCTAATTAAAAACGGATGTCCGCCACTTAGCCGATGAATTGCCTGTATGGTCTGGCGATCAAACTCCCACTTCATTAAACTGCCAATACCATTGATCATTGCTGCGGTTTGGTAAATAGAAAATGGTTTTAGAAAAGATTCTTTAAAGAATCGATGTAGCGGATTTTTAGACGTCTCAGAAAAGTCCCATTGCTTAATTCGATTACACTGAGGTCGCACTGCCGTCACCATCAGCGACAGTAGCTGCTCTTTTTGATTCAACGCCCGTAGAGCCCCAAACACAAAGCTAAATTCTTCGGCCTTCTCTTCAATCTTTTCATTAGATCGTGGGAATACCCTATCTAAATTATCCAAGCAACATAGAATCGGCAATTCATAGCCAACTCCCTTAAGATCCTTAGACAGTTTTTTAAAGTGCTGATAGAACTCCTGGGATGCATCTTTGATGTGATAGTCGCTTTCAGCCAGCGTAGGGGGCTTTTCCAATAGCGAATTTTTGTTCTTAGCTAGACGATAAAGATTTTGCAGAATTTCATCTAGTAGCTCCACACCATAGCCAATATCGCTGTATTTTTTCAAATCTGTGTAGATTACAGCATGGTCCTGACAGACTAAAGATAGCTGATGTACAACAGACGATTTACCTGACTTACGTAAACCAAACAGACCCACGTTTTGATTGTTCTTTAAATCAGTGACTAATTCAGTCAGTAGCTCTGTTCGACCAAAAAACAGCAGCTTGTCACGGACTGCTATTTTATCTTTAAAGAAATCAACAGTATCGGTATATCGACGAATATGACTAGAAAGAACATCTTGACATTCATCAGCATTGGGTAAAATCTGCTCTACCTCTGCCAAAGAAATGGGTATGACCTTAAAATCTTGATGCAGCTTTAAATCTGTAATGAGTTCTCTGGCGGCCATTTCAGGCACAGCGTCGTACATAATAATCCCAGCCAAGTCTGAATTGTGGGCCCTAATCTCATCAGACCGATGGAAAAGCTCATGAATGTTGTTTTTTGTGAGCTTCTCTGACACGACAGACACAAAAAATGGGGGTTTCAATCCAAATTGGTCTGAGGTTTCTGTAACGAGTAGGTTACCCTCGTCTTCCTGCTTGGAGATGGCACCAACTTGATCTAAAAAGCTCTGCGCTACCACCATAGCTGGTCGATATCCGCCTACACTCAGGGATAAAATCTGTCCCTCAACCGATTCCCAGAGTTCAGGCGATACCCGCTTTGCCTCTTTTCTACATTTCAACATGAGTAGCGTAACGTAGAGACAGTCTTGACACGCCCTAGCCTCTTCTGGGGTGATTGTCAGCCATGACTCATCTATTTTGAGAATGCCTAGACATACGTGCTTGAGCTCGTCGAAAAATCGCTTGTGGACATGGCTTGGATATTTAGTCCCTGGAATGTTTAGACTCAGTCGATTTAATTGCTCAAACAGTGTCAAAAAGTCAGAGTTTGCAAAAATTTCGTTCCGTTTTAGCTCTTCATCAAGAGAAGAGGGCTGCTCGTGATTCTTCAAATACCGCATACTCCGCACACTGGCTCTCTTGCGGATCTTATTAGCAAGGGGCTTCGCCACATTGACAGCTTTCTTGAGCTCAAGCTGAATGCGTTTTCTTGACGCTAAATTACCCAGTTTGTTGGTATCTTTAATCTGGATTGTTACCGTGTGAAACGCATTGATTAAACACGTTGTCAGGGTTAAATCACTAGAGGCCCTGAGATTGTAGATCAGCGGCTGAAGCAGAGCCTGAACCGTTTCTAACTCTCCCTTCAGCTCAGAGCTTTGGGCAAGGATCCGACTGTAGTGAAAGGCACGGTAAAGGACATTAGCTCGCTTCTCAACTAGTTTTTTAGAACTGGGTTCATCTCCGGTCACCTGGGCCGCCCATAGCCATAATGAGCTAAGTTTCTCAGTATTGATAAAGCCCTGGGCTACTTGATTAAGATAGAGCAGCAGATTAATAGCATTGGTCGCATCATATTTAAGACCTGCAACTAGCAGAAATATCTCTTCCCAACGTTTGTCATTGGCATAGAGACGCACCATCTCTGAGAGAGCCTGGTTGTTGTAGTTTTCATGGATGTATTTGGCCGCCAAAAACTCTTGAAAAGTTAGGTGAGAGAACGAATAAATACCGGGGGACTGTTCAACTAAAATACCTTGTTGAATAGCAATCGCATCTAATATCGTTTCTCCGCTGAGATTACTAGGGGCATTAAGTTCCTTTAGTAAAAATCCACGAATGTGATTGACTAAATTAACCTTAGTAAAAAGCAGCTTATCTTCTCGAAACGCTTTATAAGCGATCTCAGCTAACAGCTTTTCCTCAAGTTCTACGTGTAGACCTTCATAGATACCTTCTTTTGAAATACGTTTCTCTTCAAACCATTTTTTTAAGAGAATACGCAGTCCTTGATGATAGAGAATACTTCTATTGCCAGAGAAGGTTAAAGAGCGGCTATAGACTAAACATAAAAATGTCAGAAGCAATGGTGTTTGGGCTAGCTCTCGTACCGCAACATTATCCGATTTCCGTAGAGACTTCCAACATGTTTCCGCCGCTTCAGTGTTGCCTACCTCATCTGAGGAAAACCAATTGTAGATAAAGTTTTTTATTTGTTCTTGGCTATTGCCCGCCAGCGTTATTTCGCGAAAACTTGTCGAAGGGGCGCGATAGGCTGCGGCTCGGCATGATATGACATAGCGATTCTTTTCATAGCGCTCTACAAACGTCTCAATGTCGTCAAGCACCTGATGTCGACTGCTGGATGAAACTTCATCTAGACCATCAAACAGAATTAAAAATTGACCTTTCTTTAGGGCATTTTCTGTGATTTCGGTACTCTCTGGAAAGTCAAAGGATTCTAATTCATGCGCTATGTACTCTTGAAACCCAATCGTATTTTCAGTCAGTTTCTTTAAATCAATCCAAATGGGCATACACGCATGCTGAAACTGAGTTTCAGTTTTTTCTTTAAGCGCTTCCAACCCAATTTTTCGCAGTAGGGTAGTTTTACCAGCCCCTGGAGCACCAATAATTGATAGATACTGAATTTCATTGGCAATATCTATCGCTGTTTTTTGCTGGGATGACCTAGACAGTGACCTACGCTCATGTCTGGCACGACATGCCTTTTCCATGTCGTCTATAGACATAGAACGATTAATTTCACTATCCTCTAAAAGTCGTACGGGAACGTAAACCGAGTCCAGGCTTACGGGCTTATTCATGCCAAGTATTTTAAGCTGACCATGTCGTTCTCTAAACCTATGCAGATACGTCTGAGAAGCAGACAAAATAGACTGCTTTGTCTGTGGATTGGGACGCTTCTTGAATAAGCCAAAGAATCTTCCTCCCTTATTTCCCAATACATCAATAATTAGGTTAGCTAACGATTGGGCTTGTGCAGACATGGTAGGACGATCATCCAGTTTTAAGAACTCATTAGTGATGATTTTTACACGGGATTATACCGTGAGTCTACCTTGAGGTCCGTGGAAACTAACTTGGTTGTTTTATACAGGTAGTTAAATATCTGGCGTTGCTGATCCCCGACCTGATTTTATCTATCAAGTATGGGGACATTGCAGATCTTATAAATCGATTCATACTCTAAATCAGCGATGGCAAATATCTTGCTAAGTGCTGATGATTCTGGGGACGTGCTCAAGTCCCATTGCCAACCGAAGCCTTTTAGACATTGCATTTATGAGTCAGCGCCATTGATTGACTTTGGTAGATACGCTGTCATCAAACCCCGTACGCCATTAAATTACGCCAAAATAATTTTGGCTATTTCTGTATACTTCTAAACCCTCGTCTGACGTTTCTACGTAGTTCAGGATGCTAATTCTAAGTAATTCACCTTTTGCCTCTTAAAATCATAGATTTTACCCTTGACATATACAGGCGAGGTCTCATAAGCCATGCTTTCTTGAAGAAACTAACAATAGAGATAGTCTGAGAAACTAAAGATTTTACGCATCATGGCAACTCTGTTACACATCATCAGATTCGTATCTGGCACCTATGTAAAGTAGCAACATAGATTGCTATGCCAGTCCTGGTGACTATGCCCTAGCTGACAAGAAAACTGTTATTCAATCCAATCAATGCACCATTGCTGACCGTCAAGAACAAACTCTAAACGATAACGATTGGCCTACACTGAAAATCCCCTAGTCGTTTTGACTATAGTCAATTACCATCCTGTCAGCAGCAGCGTCTAAGACATCAAGGGTAGAGTGATTATTCTGAGGTGAGCTACTGCCAAAACATGATTGAGTCAAGATCAAGGGGGTATCTTACAGTGCCGGTGCCACTGACGCGTGAGTTCTCTAAGTCATATTAAAAGCATTGTTGTCTATCCCTGGAGAACGGGATTTTATCCAGGTTAATTAATGCCCGACTAACTTCAATCAACCCTGATGCTGAGCAACTGTAGGTGATTCTTTCCTCATCTCCCCATGGTGTTGCAGACCCGTGAACCACAGAGCCCAACTATGAGAAATTGCCTGCAACTTCATCGTGGTCTCATTTTTTAGAAGCGTGCGCGTTTTTTTTCATTTTTTGACTGACGTTGCCCTTTAAACAAGAAAAACACCCTATAGAAGCACCCGATGTCTCAGGTTTCTGTAGGGCGTATGTCAAGGTTCATCTACTCATTCACGCATTCTTAAAGACCGACATTAATCCGGAAGGTTTTAGTAATTCGGTAAAGAAACAGCCAACTTTCTGCAAACCCAAACAGTGAACCGCAGTCGTGCTGACCCGTTATCGCTTGTAGTTCCTAATTTACCTGGCCCGGTTCTTCACCTGTACGGATAAACTCAGCCTGCTCTAGAATTAGCGCTGCAAAATCCCTCTCACCAGTAGCCATATAGAGTTGAGCCGCTTTCTCATAATTTTCAACAATGTCTGCCCGCAGCTCTGGGGCCAAATCATCAGGCCCGCTAAACTCCTCCCCCAGGAGCAATGCCTGCTGACGCAGAAGAGCATCCGCTCTGCCCAAATAGGAATTGGGGTCGTTGGGCATTAGCACCGTCGCCGCTTCATAGGCCTCAGCAGCCTCGCCATAATCCTCCGACTGCATCAGCTCCAGTGCCCGGTCATAGACCTGCTGAAAATCAGTAGCCAGTTTCACTGAAACCCGATAGTTACCCCCCAGCTGACCGTAAAAAGAACCCGCCAGGACCGTATATTCCCCCGTTTCCGGCAGCTCTATCACGATCGTGGCCTGGGGGGTGCCATTATAGTCATCGTTCTGCTCCAGAATGTCTCCTGCCGGGTTCAGCAGCGTGATAAACGTATCAAACTCCTCGCTCACCATCTCGATGATGACCGCCTGCCCTGCCTCCGCCGTAAACGTGTAGGTATCTTGGGTAGGTTGAAACTCAACGTCTTCCTCAAGAATTGCGTCGGCCATGGTCGGTGTAGCTGCAACGGTCAGCAGGACCAGGGCAGTCCCCCAGGTCATCAGCTGAGAAAGGCAAGAAAACCCCAGCCGCCTAAGTGGTCGATTATTGACCTGACGACCCCTTAAACTAAATATAGAAAAGCTAGGCATAGAACTCCTTAGCGCTGCCCACAGCAGCAGTCTTCAATAGCGATGCATTACGATAGCGGAAATTTTCCATCTTTCCCCATGGTGCCCTTGCTAAATGTCCTAGGTGTGACCGTCGGCTGTCTCGGCCTGTGGTCTAACCTCAGCTACCAGGCTATGGCCCAGTCCAGGCAGCCAGCTCCCTTACCAGTAGCTACTCCAGGGGCCAATATAGACCAGATTGTGCTTCCCCCCGCCACCGATGTGCCAGAAGAAATACTGAGGACTGAAATTATTTTTGAAGCCCGATCTCCATTAAACGGCGCCCCTTTGTCCCCTGCCGACTACGCTCAGCTACAGGCAGACCTAGCCGCCCCCCAAACGACGCTCACCCTCAATTCCGACATTCGCTACGTCATTTTTCTACTCCAGGCCCGCCGTGCGTTTAAGCCTGTGATTCCGTTTTTACCCTGAGGCTGAATTAGGTCAGAGCATAACCCACAACCCATAGCTCATCCCTCCCCATGCCTTTCTCGCTAAAAAAACCACGGCCATAGACCGAGCAATTGTTGTTACGCTCTGTTAACCTAAACTTCATGGTCTTTGCTTTTTCTTAGCAATTGCAGCAGTTGAGCGCGCCATTTTTTAGATAGCACTTTTGTCGTTGCTGATTTATTGGGATGAATCGCTCTGAAATGAATGTCAATTGTCAGGATTTTTTAGGTTAAATCCTCCCGAGTATCAGCAACACCCACTTTTTATATACAGCGGTTACTAGGTTTTAGACTCCTATGGCACTAACAACGGCCCCAGAGCAAATTGACCGGATTGTCGGCAACTACCACCACAATCCCTTTGACGTTCTTGGCCCCCATCGTATTCAAGTAGATGGCAAAGACGTTTGGACCGTGCGCGCCTATTTACCCAAAGCTGAGTCTGCCTGGGTGGTTCTACACGATAGCCGCCAGGAAGTCCTGATGGTTAACGAGCATCACGGTGACTTCTTTGAGTGCGTTCTTGAGGTTGAGTCCCTGGCTAGCTATCAGCTGCGTTACAAAGCAGACGGCCACGAGCATGTTATTTATGACCCCTATGCGTTTCGGTCACCTCTGATTACTGAGTTTGATGCCCACTTGTTTGGCGAAGGTAATCACCACCGTATATATGAAAAGCTTGGCGCTCACCCAACCAAAATTGATGGTGTAGCAGGGGTTTACTTTTCTGTATGGGCCCCCAATGCACGCAACGTCTCAGTTTTGGGTGACTTTAATGATTGGGACGGTCGCCAGCACCAAATGAGTATTGGCCACGGTGGTATCTGGGGAATATTTATCCCTGAACTAACGGTTGGTGCCCATTACAAATATGAAATTAAAAACCACGAGGGTCACATTTACGAAAAGTCTGATCCCTATGGTTTTCAGCAGGAAGTGCGGCCTAAGACAGCGTCTATTGTTACAGACCTAGATAGCCATCAGTGGCAGGACGACACTTGGATGGAGGAGCGTCGTCACAAGGACCCCATGACGCAGCCCGTCTCGGTGTATGAGCTACATCTGGGTTCTTGGATGCACGAATCCTCAGATCAGCCGGCAAAGCAGGCAGACGGCACCGATGCGCCAGTAGTCACCGTTGCCGACCTGAAGCCAGGGGCTCGTTTTCTCACTTACCGTGAGTTAGCCGATAAGCTGATTCCCTACGTTAAAGAACTGGGCTTTACCCATATTGAACTACTGCC
>CALBPH010000327.1 GCA_937899365.1 uncultured Leptolyngbya sp. | reverse complement strand
CGGCAGCCGTGTGAGAACCGCGCCACTCTCCAGCCTGTACCTGGGTCGCAAGGTGGCAGCCACCCTCAAGGACTGGATTCTGCGGGGGGAGTTTGAGCTCAGCGAACCCGTCGCCCCCCTGCCTAAGCAAACGGTATTTTTACCCCAAAACAACTAAGGCCTAACGGAGTTGAGCGGCGGTCGAGCGGCTACTCCTCTGAGCTATCGGTGTCAGCAGTAGCAACCGTTTCGGCAACCTTTACCACATTGGGTTTTTCCCCACCATCCCCTTTGTTCAAATTGGGTTTAGGACGAGGTGCCCCCGAACGCTTTGGCGGAGAGGAGCGTCGCTTACCACCAAAGCTCTTCCCACCGCCCGGTCGACGCGGCTGCTGGGCAGACCGTTTTTTCGGCGGTACAGCCGCCACATAGCTACCTTCATTTAGAACAAACTGGTTGCCTTCTCGATGCACATGCATATCCCAGAAGTAGCCAATGGTTTTCACGCCGATGCTGCCATTGATCACCAGCTTAAAGGGGCGCTTAGGCTGCTTGCCCGTCCGCATTTTTTGAACAATGCTGACGGTGATTTCCTGTTTCCGTTCATCAAATTTGATCACCTCACCCCGAATAGAAAAGTAATCGGGTTGGATGGCATCATCGGGGGCCTCCACCGGCTCTTCCTCATCTTCACCAAGGGTTTCAGGCTCCCAAACACCGACAATTTGCACAGCAATGCCAATGTCATCTTGGAAAATTGTCCGTGGATAAACCACCCACAGATGGTCTTTTTCCAAGTCCAAATGCTTTTTAACCAGGCTAGTAGTCCGCCCTAAAAGGACGGCACAGGTGGTCGTGCCATCGTGGTTAACGATGTTACCCCGATTAAAGGATTCTTCAGAGGGTTCATAGCGCCCCTTAAGCAGACCAATGGCCCGATACTGCATGGGCTCACTGGGGGGCGAAATGGGCTGCAGCCTGGGTTGGGGAGCCTCGGGCTCGGCTTCTGGTTCGGCGGTGCTTTCGGCCGCACTCTCTGCCTTTTCTTCCTGTGGTGCTGGCTCGCTTGCATCGGCTGCATCGGTAGCCGCCTTAGATACGGTAGGAACGACCTCAGGGGTGACGACGTCCGCTGGCTGTTCCACCGGCGGCTCCACCGGCACGGGCTTAACCGGTCGCCTGGGGGGCTGTTTTAAAGCAGGGCGATTAGAGTCAGCAGCTGCGCTAGCATCCGACTCAGTAGCTGCGCTATCGGATACACTATCGGGCATTTCAGGGGGGCGACTGTCTGCAGAACTCATTAATCTCGGAACCTCCTCAATCAGGAAAATCGGCTTACTTAACGGTTGGAACAACAGTTCAAACGTATAGTTCAAACGTGGCTATAGAGTTATCTATGGGTTTGAATATCTGACCTACTTAGTCTGAACCTGCTACTTATATCTAGTCTGTACTTAATTTGGAAATCATAGGGTGAAATAGTTTATGGAAAGCTATTTGGTTGAACCTAGCAGCTTTTAGATTAATAAACCAAGCCTATCTTGAAAAAACTAGTTCAAGGATAGCCAAGACAGTTAGACTTGGGTCTGCTTTACGTTACCATTCATAGATTTTGGCAGATGTCAGCTCAATTTAAGGATATTCTGTCCAATCAAATATCTTGGCATTATCCTCGTATATGATTTGACACAATCTAGCAGCGACTTAGCCGACTTCGTAAGGAAATATTGCTGTTGCTCTCCTGGGGGACCATCGAGCGGTTTAAAAAGGCTAGGTAACGGCATCTTGCTAATAGGTCAATGATTAAAAAAAACGCGAGTGACTGCCTTTACGAACAGTGGTTTAAGACTATCCATAGAACCAGGCGGTGCTGGGTCATTTGGGTTTATTATGGGCATGTTGTTTTGAAGGGGGGAGTCCCATGGCTGTCAAACGCAATCGCTGGCTAGTTGGCGGTATTTTATTTATAGCTGTGGCTGCGCTGCTGGCAGTTTCGCTTGGACCCTTGATTCAGGCTGCCTTTAACCCCCATGGCCCTGGCCATAACAATACAAATGCCGCCACGGTCGCTGAACCCGATCGCCAGGCGGAGTTAGAGGGTCGGGCCAATGGATATGAGCTGGTTTTAGAACGTGAGCCTGACAACCAAGCCGCCCTGGAGGGGTTGGTGGAGGCTCGCATTGGGCTAGGTGACCTGGCAGGGGCGGCAGACCCCTTGTCTCGGCTGGCGGAGTTAAACCCTCAAGAACCTCGCTATGCCGTGCTTTTGGCCCAAACCAAACAGCAGCTCAATGACTTGGAAGGTGCGGCTCAAACCTATCGCAGCGTCTTGACTGCCACCCCTGGAAATATGGAAGCCCTCCAGGGGTTGGTGAGCTTGCTGGTGGTCCAGGAACGGCCCCAAGCTGCCGTGGGTCTGCTTCAGGACACCCTAAAGACAGCGGAACAGTCCAATAAAATTCAACCGGGCACAATTGACGTCATCGCCGTTAAGCTGCTGCTGGGTCAGGTCTATGCCGAGCAGTCTCGCTATGATGATGCGATCGCAATCTACGATACCGCCATTCAAGACGCCCAAACCTTGGGTGGGACTCCCGACTTTCGCCCCACCCTGGCCAAGGGGTTAATCCTTAGGGAAACCGGCAAAGAAGACGAAGCTAAGCCCCTATTTGAAACGGCCCTTTCCCTGGCGCCTGTCCAGTTCAAAGCTCGGATCCAGCAGCTAATTAGCCAGGCTCCAATCAACGGGGCTGCAGATGGCACATTAGACGAAAGCGCCCCGGTAGAGGCTCCCGAAATCGCTCCTGAAACTATAGATCCAGAGGCGCCAGCTGAATCCCCTGCCCCCGACGCAGCCGAATAAAATAACTTATAAACAACTAATTAGCCCAATACCTGATTAGGTATTGGGCTAATTAGTTAGATATGTAAGGGGTATCCTGCTACGGGCAAACGTTTAGACCGGCTCACCCACCTTTTTATGACACCGTTTGGCTAGACATCTGCTGATTACTAAAGGGAAGCTTTTGCCCATCTTTTGCATTGGCCGCATCCAGTTCACTAAACTCGATATGGTTGATCAAGGTGGTAACAAACGCAAACAGCAAAAACGGCAGTGACAGGACCAAAATCAGCCCCACACAGACCAGAGCATAGATAGGACGGCTAGATCCCATCAGTGCCAGCGCCGTTGCTAAGCTCAGGAAAAGCACAATTAGCCAGACAATGATCTGACCATAAATATCGCCAAAGGTCAGAGTGCACACAAACCGATATCTGGGGACGTTACTCATAGTGCTAATACTCACAGTGATCTAATTAGTCTATTCAGCATATCTATCTACTTAATTAACTGCACCATTTCTCAATACAGCTTCAAGAAACATCCCCTGCCGTGGACTATCGCTACTTACTTTTTAACAAGCCCTACGATGTCCTCACCCAGTTCACCGATGTCGGCACCAGCCGTACCACCCTCAAATCATTTATTCCAGTGCCCAAGGTATACCCCGTGGGACGTCTCGATCGAGATAGTGAAGGACTGTTGCTGCTAACGGACGATGGCCAGCTGCAGCATCGTCTGTGCCATCCCCGGTTTGGTCATCCCCGCACCTATTGGGCCCAGGTAGAACGCATTCCTGATACCGATAGTCTGCAGCGGCTGCGCCAGGGGCTCACCATTCGAGATTACACCACCCTACCGGCCGAGGTAGAGCTTCTACCCACAGAGCCGCCGCTCCCCCCGCGCACACCACCCATTCGGGTGCGCAAACACATCCCAACGGCCTGGCTGCAGCTCACCCTGCAGGAAGGGAAAAACCGTCAGGTGCGACGCATGACGGCAGCCGTCGGTTTTCCCACACTACGTCTGGTTCGAGTTAGTATGGGTCATCTGCATCTGGGCAATCTACAATCTGGGCAATGGCGCTATCTCTCAGCTGACGAACGGTCACAGCTAGACCAGTTAACAAAAGGTTTTAACGGTCTCAATGCCCGACCAGCCAAGCGTTATCGCCCTCGCTCTAGACACCGCTACAATTAATTTGGTTGCATTTATACCAACGTCTGTATTTCCTATCAGCTATGCTGGATTGTATTTCGTTGTTATAATTTTCTCCCCCCGAATGGTTTTAGCTGCTAAGACTATTTTCATTGGTGGGCATAGTGGATTATGGCATCGACATTTTTATTAAGCTGCGGTCATTGTCAACGGCCTTTTTGTATCCACTGATGATCATTTGCCCATACTGTCAGTTCCATAACCCTACCGAACACAAGTTTTGCCAATCGTGTGGGTCCCCCCTACAGGTTTGGAGAGCTCTGCTGCTTCCAGGCGCATCATCTGTTGCGCTGATAGTGGACCCCCAAGCAGCCGAAGGCAGTCCGTCCAGTAGCGACGACACTGACATTTGGCAACAGGTAGCGGCTAATCAGGCCTCCCCCATAGTTCCCGCTGCTGCGTTTACTCGAGCGGCAGGAGACTGGCTGGGGTCGCGGGAGCGCTATCGACTGGTGGAGGAGCTATCCCTAAGCGAGGGTAGTCAGAAACCGGTGGAAGCCCAGGTAACGGATACAAAACCCAATGACATGGCATCTTCCCTAGTGGAGCAGCGCCAGCAGTTTTCCTTGGTGACGCTGGGGAAAACGGACGAAACCCAGCTCTTCCCGCTGATGGCCTATCCTTATCTGGCCCTCCATAGTCGTTTCTTTCCATCGATTCCAGAACTACAGCAGGCTTGGATTGAATCTGATTACAGCGTCTTGATTATTGAGGATCGACGGGCGCTGCCTGATTTACTGACCGTTTGGCAGGAGGCCACCCTCGATCCGCTACAGCAGGTCCATAGTTTCTATGTGATGACTGAACTGTGGGAAGCCATGGCCGTCTTTAAAGGTCAGGGCAGTTTGCTCAACATCAGCAATCTGTGTATGGATGAAGACCAGATTGTCTGTCTGCGGTGTATTGAGATGGGGCCCTACCGCAACGACTATCGCCTGGCCGACATGGGTCTTCTGTGGCAGTCCCTACTCCAGTCCAACGACCAGTCCCTAACCGATCTGACTGAATTGGCAGCTAAGGTGACCGAGGGACAGTTTGAGGAGATTGAGGGGTTAAAGGAAGCGCTGGTTGCGATCGCAGACTTACCCGATACCCCAGAGCCGATGGCACAGCTA
>CALBPH010000326.1 GCA_937899365.1 uncultured Leptolyngbya sp. | reverse complement strand
ATTTTAGTGGAATGCTGATCCTTTGTTACCTATTGGTTGCTGCAGTTTAGGTGATCCTTACACGTATATTCTCTAGCGTACCCATGCGCTGACTGGGGATGCTGACTATCTGAATGCGAGTCTTTTGGCGAGTCAGTTTTCGGCAGGTGCCAACCCCGACAATATGGTGTACACCACTGGGATTGGCCATCGTAACCCCAACATTCCTGAGTTAGCTGATGCTCGTGCCTTAGGCGAGGTCCCATCGGGCAGCACTGTTTATGGTCCATTAGATTTGCAAAACCCGAATGGATATGGCGAAGATTGGCGTTGGTCCGTCGAGCTATTTGCGGATGCAACAGGTCCTAACCCATGGGAGTGGCCCACCGCAGAGGCCTATTTCGCTTCGTCCTACTATGTGCCTGTCACTGAGTTTACGATTAGTCAATCGATTGGTCCGACTGCCTATACTTGGGGATATCTTGCTGCTGAAGATGGTGTTGATGATGCGATCGCAACGGTTCAAGGAAATGCCGATAGCAATACCTTGACTGCCACCGGGCAGAATGCGGTAATTGACGGTACACAGCCTCTAGATGTAACACCCGGTCAAGGTGAGATTGATGTTCTCATTGCGGGTAACGGTCGCGATACCATTGTTCTCGGTGATATTGGCAGAGTCTTTTACGATGATGGAGACGCCACCCTGCCAGGGTTAGATGACTATGCTTTCATTAAGGGGGTTGATCTGACTCAAGGTGATCGCATTCAACTCCATGGCACGGCTAACGAATACGTATTGGGTGCTGCCCCGGGTGGTGTGCCCTCTGGCACTGCCATCTTTAATCAGTCTGAAGGAACACCTGAGCTGGTTGCAGTGGTGGAAGATACCGTAGCTAATGGGGTAGCGGCAGCCTTGACCTTTGTCTAGTGAGTTTGTTGCTGTTGCTGATTTAGGGTATTGATCGATCGGTGAGATATGCGATTTGTCGATGTTTACCCGATAAATTCATACTGGGGATCAGCAACGCCAGTTTGTTTATGTCAGTAGTTTAAGCAGCCGTTGGGATAATTTCTGGCTCGCTATCGCTAATCCCCCTGAGATTTGTGTAAGTCTCAGGGGGATTAGCGGTTAGGCTGGCCTATTAAAAGGGAGTTTGTTTTTATACAGGAACAATGTGCTTGTTGATAGTCATTCAAAAACAGGAGGAAAAGAAGATTTAAAGAGATTTCTTTGATTTCTGTGTGCCAGATCTTAAAGCGTCGTTGCGAAAGGAAGCGCTGGACGATAAAAAACTCCAAAGCATCGTTGTATGTATTGAATTTTATAGGTTTTGTTGATTTTAAGGTTGCTTTCTACGGGGGCTTAAAAAGACTGCTGGTGACACTTTTGAGGTTGGTACATAAGCTTGGAAAGAGTTGATCGGCTTTATCTGAACTTGATACAACGTTGATGAAACGTGAAGACGGATATGTAATACTGAACATGTGTTTTGCCTGTAGTGTTGTTTATCGATATGGACCTGTCTGCTTGACGCTTACATTTTTCTGATTTGGGCTCTCTTGATAACAAGATTGTCTGATTGTTCCTGGGGGGCTTGAAGAAAGAAAAAGTGTCAGCACAACACTAATAAGGATTTTGACTTAAGTGCGCTATTTGTCTGATTGTCTTAGATGTTATGTCTGGGGCTATAAATAAATGTTTGTTATCTTGATCCCGATTTTGGTGGATTAGATGGCCGATTTCCCTAGGGTTAAATCCTTTAGGACAAAGCAGGCCTTTACCTATTAACACAACAATTCATAGCTACAGGGTCTCTCGTTTCCAGTGGTAACGCCGATAGGTGGCAATCGCGCTATGACGGTTAACTGAGTTTATTTGCGATCGCACAGCACTAATTCCCATTTTTTCCATTCCGTATAGCCACCAGACACCTTTCGTCTGGTCTTTAGTTGCTAAAGCAACAACCGTTTGACGTGCTCTATTTTTAGCTTTCTACAACGCTCACCGTGATGCATTTTGGCTTTTGTATCACGGCCTCTACAGACCGATCACAGCACCAATCTAATTCTGTTCTACTTTCTATCTAGGGAAATTTTTGATGGATACTCAAATGCACCATGGCAACATGCACCAGGCCCACGTTGATGAGCCTGGTAAGCAGTCAGAACATGCCGCAATCCATAGCCTAATTACACCGCACAACGCTACCCACACCGCCGTCAAGAATGGCTCTTGGTTTGACGCCAGCACCTGGAAAGGAGGAAAAATCCCTGGCGCTAATGCCAAGGTAGTCATTCCTAAGGGAATTACTGTGGACTATGACAACGTTAGCAATACCCGTTTGTTTGGTCTGCGGGTTGATGGTCAAATAGACTTTGCCACCGATGTTGATACGCAGATGATAATCGATACCTTTGTGGTTTCATCTGACGGTACCCTCACCATCGGAACAGAAGACAATCCGGTCCAGGGCAATGTTGAAACCAAGATTTTGATTGCTGCCAATGGTGCAATTAACAAACACTGGGACCCTCAGCAGCTAAGCCGAGGCATTATTTCCCACGGTACTGTTTCTATCCATGGCCAAGCCAAAACATCCCACCTACGGGTTGCTGTCGATCCCTCAGCCGGTGATAAAACCTTGACCCTGGGGGAGGTGCCGGTAAATTGGCAGGTGGGCGATCGCCTCATCCTCACGGGTACTCAATATGTCACTAATGGCACCCAAGATGAAGAACGCACCATTACGCGTATTGATGGTAAGCGCATTACCTTAGATAAAGCCCTCTCCTACAGCCACGATACGCCAAGAGATGACCTGAAAGCCTATGTGGCTAACCAAAGCCGTAACGTAGTGGTGGCGACAGAAAATGCAAGTAAGCTGCCATCAAATCAGCGTGGCCACGTCATGTTTATGCACTCGGATAACGTGGATGTGCGCTATGCCGAATTTAACGAACTAGGCCGTACCGATAAATCGAAATTGCTAGATGACTTTAAGCTTACCGGCGGTCATGCCCCTAAGCGTATCCTAGACGGTCAAGGCAATCCGATTACCGGTGCCCGCACAAACATTCGAGGACGTTATGCGCTGCATCTTCACCGTACAGGTGTGAATGGTACGGATGCTCCGGCTGTGTTGGTCGGGAACAGCGTTGTTGGGTCACCTGGGTGGGGTATTGTCCAACATGACAGCTACGCTGTCTTAGAAAACAATCTGGCCTATGACGTTTTTGGTGCCGGTATTGTTAGTGAAACCGGTAACGAAATTGGCTCTTGGCGCAATAACATCTCCATCAAAAATGAAGGCCGTTCTCAAAATGAAAAAGGTGGTGCCTACAACCACGATCTTGGCTTTGGTGGCCATGGTTTCTGGTTTCAAAGCCGACTGATAGAAAGTGAAGGCAATGTTGCTGCTGGCAACGGCGGTTCAGGCATGTTCTACTTTCACCGAGGTACAGATGAAATCCAGCCGCTGACCAATAACCTGGCCATACAAGCCTGGGCTAAGGGCCAAGACACCATCAAAACCAGTGATTCACCCATTATGGGTTTCAAAAATAATGAGGTGTTTGGCTCTAGAAATGGTCTATCAGTCATCAAAAATTCTCAAGTCCAAAAACACGATGGCCGTACGCTCCTAGACGGATTTAAAGCGTGGGAAGTAACCCAGGGATCTGAGCTGCAGTACACCGCACACTACCCCTTGAAGGACTTTGATCTTTTAGGTACAGACACAGGGTTGCACAGAAGGGTTTTGAATAACGGTGTGCATCTGTTTCACAACGTCGAAGATTTTGTCTTCGATAATTTGAAAGTAGAAGGCTTTGGTAAAGGCGTCACTCTAAATAAGGAAACCCGCGTTGTTAAACCATTAAAGAACTGGGGATATTTCTTTGTAGATGCCCAAGTCAAAAACAATAAACAAGATTGGGTCAATGTTGATCGTAATGTTGATAAATTCTTAAGTAGTAAAGATCTTCAACCCGGCAAACTTAGCTTTCAAATAGATAATGCCAAAAGCGACTTGGTAGCTAGTTCTGGTGACAATCGAGTC
The DNA here is from genome assembly GCA_937899365.1 of uncultured Leptolyngbya sp. Taxonomy (GTDB): domain Bacteria; phylum Cyanobacteriota; class Cyanobacteriia; order Phormidesmidales; family Phormidesmidaceae; genus Leptothoe. Next base: position 1,109 of record CALBPH010000326.1, on the reverse strand, counting down.
TTAGATGCTGTGTCCATTGTGGGCACCAAAACCGATTCATTAGGTACCATAGCGCTTCCATTTGGTAATGAGAATTTGGGATACCCCTTACATCAGTTGCGAAACATTGCTGCAGACCAGGGCTACTATACGCTGCCCAATGGACAGCACGGTGTCGTCATTGATGAATATATTAGTGACCGCTTGACTGGAGACACGCGTAAATACAGCTTTGTGGCTGTCCTTGAAAACAAAAATTGGACTCGAAATGCCCGTCACCTAGGCTCGCTTAACCCCAGTGAGCTTAAGCAAGATAGTAAGATTATCCCCTTTGAATCCATTACCCTGAACTACCCAGAATTTGCGGAGGATACCATACAGGTAGAGTTACCCCCTGTCTCCCCCCCTGTCGTAGTTCCTCCCCTTCCTGACGTGCCTCCTGTAACAGAACCTGACGTTGCTCCAACGCCTCCTGTAACAGAACCTGACGTTGCTCCCATAACGCCCCCTGTGGCTGAACCTCCTGTTGTAGAACCTCCTGTTGTCGAGTCGCCCCCTGTGGCTGAGCCTCCTGTTGTCGAGCCCCCGGTCGTAGAACCTCCCGTTGTTACCCCCCCAGTTTTTAACCCCTCTCCATTGCCTACCTCCGGTAAATACCGAGTTGAAGCAGAAGATTTGGCTCTCGATGGATATCGTATTGTGGGTCAAAACAAGGACTGGCTCTCCCAAAAGGAATATATTGCCATTGATGGTCAGAACGGTAGCAAAGGGAGTGCTTCCGGTACCTTTGATGGAGAAGCGGGTACCTATCGTGTCAAGGCTGTTTATTTTGATGAGAATGATGGTGTTTCCGATGTAAATGTAACCGTTGCGGGCAACCGTCGAAACTTTAAGCTTAATCGGCAGCTATCTGGTGGCGACGTCTCAAACAAAACCCTGGCAGGCAAGACAACCCATGGCAGTATTGAGCTTAAGGCGGGGGATACATTTGAAATTGAGTCCACTCGCAATGGCGGAGAGCGGGCCGCATTTGACTATATCGAATTTATTCGTACTGGGCCGCCCAGTCAGTCCCCTGCTGTTCCTGACGTTGTTCCCGCTGCGGCCGGGGAGAGGACGGTGGCGCGGAC
>CALBPH010000325.1 GCA_937899365.1 uncultured Leptolyngbya sp. | reverse complement strand
AGCCAATTTCAGCTGCCAAGGCACTGGCCTGCTCTGGTGTCTCTAGCAAGCCCTGGCTACCGGGTACCGTTGGCACCTTAACCCGCTGCATGGTGGCCTTAGCCGGAGATTTATCCCCCATGGCCCTCATGGCAGCAGCCGATTGTCCGATAAATACAATTTTGTGGTCAGCGCAGATATCGACAAAGCGATCGTTCTCAGCCAAGAAACCATAGCCGGGGTGAATGGCGCTGGCCCCCGTTGTCATGGCGGCGGCAATAATGTTGGGAACATTGAGATAACTGCGGCTGCTGGGGGCTTCGCCAATACAAATCGCTTCGTCGGCTAGCTGTACGTGAAGGGCGTGGCGATCAATGGTGGAATGGACAGCTACTGTTGCTATTCCCATTTCCTCACAGGTGCGCAAGATTCTCAGGGCGATCTCACCTCGGTTTGCAATCAAGATCTTCGAAAAGCGCATCAGCTAGTCACTACCTTAGGAAAACTGTTGTACCTATGTGCATCATAGGATGGAAGCTGATCGTACCACGCAGACTTCCCTGGGATAGATGCCCAAAATTGAGTCAACAAAACTCGTCATGGAAGGAGCTGTTTATGGTTTACTGATATATGCTGCTAAGCGGTTCTTAGCGTCAGTTGCGGATGTGGTGGAATTGGTAGACACGCACGCTTGAGGGGCGTGTGGCTTATGCCATGCGAGTTCGATTCTCGCCATCCGCATTATTTTTAGTCTTGTTATCCAGGGTCGCGCTGTCATTTGTTTGCTGAGTGCAGCGCGACCCTTTGTTTTGTGAAGTCTACGGGTGCTGGCTCTAAAGGGATAGGGCAGGCCAGCAGCGAACAACGGCAGAGCTTGGGCCGAGCGTCTATGATAAAAACAGTCATGAATTTTTGTAAACTGTTTTGACTTCAACGCTTGAACCATCCCCCAAGGCTCCCAAAATAATTCAGACTGTTGCCCAAAAGCCCACCGATTGGCATGCTCTGGAAATGCTCTGGCAGGGTGATGACACAGTTGTCAAAAAGGGGCTCCCCCACGATCAGCTATCGCCAGCATGGCAAATTCTCATGCTGGGGGACGGCTCACCTACCCGCCACCTACAGCTGATGACGCGCGAACCCACTGAGGTGGATGTCATTGATATGTCCCTGGTGGGTATGGCTAATGATGGGGCACCAGCACTCATCAGCCATGTTCCAGGTCCTCGCCTCAGACGACAGGTGTGGTTACGCACGGCTTCCGGGCAGCGGTTGGCCTATGCCACATCGTGGTGGGAGGCCAGCCATGTAGATGAGTACTTAAAGAATCGCTCATTACCGATTTGGGCCAGTCTAGCTAACTTGCGAACGGAGCTTTATCGGGATATTCAAGGTATTTATTACGGTCACTCTGAAGCTTTGCAATTTGAATTTAAAGAAACTGGGATGTTTT
>CALBPH010000324.1 GCA_937899365.1 uncultured Leptolyngbya sp. | reverse complement strand
GGCCTGACGTTGATGGCCATTAGTAGGGAAAATGCCATGGATAAGTTTGAGATTAATCCTAGCCCTGTCACTCGGCTGAGGGCAGGTTCTTTGATGGTGGTGGTGGGGGCTAACAAAGGGATTGATAAGTTGCCAATGTAGGTGGCGTAAGGTTTGGATATTTATCTATTGCCACAGCGTATATTCAATGGCTTGGAGCATGGCTTGGACGGGTAAGACGATATGAAAGTCATTGGCCTGATGAGTGGTACGTCCGTTGATGGCATTGATGCGGCCTTAGTTGAAGTGACGGGTACGGGCTATGACGTTCACTTTGAGCTATTGGCGACGCACACGGCTGAGTATCCGATGGAGCTGCGAGAGCGCATCCTGGCCGTGTGTGGTGGTACACCTTTAACCATGGCCAACATTGCGGACATGGATGATGGGATTGCGATCGCATTTGCCCGGGCCGCCAATCAGTTAGAAGCGGCAGATCTAATTGCCTCCCATGGCCAGACAATTTTTCATCGCCCTCCTGTGGCGGGCCAGTTAGGCTACAGCTGGCAGCTAGGGCGCGGGGCGCTAATTGCGAAGCTGACTCAAACGCCTACCGTTAGTAACTTTCGTGATGCTGATATTGCGGCTAATGGGCAGGGCGCGCCCCTGGTTCCCCCGGTCGATGCCAGTCTTCTGAGTCATCCCCAACGCCATCGCTGTGTACAAAATATTGGCGGTATTGGCAATCTCACCTATTTGCCCCCTTGGGACCGGACGGGCACGCCGCCCCCTGACATTGTTGGTTGGGACACAGGACCTGGCAATGCCCTGATTGACTGGGCCGTTTGCCTATTTAGTCTGGGGGAACTCACCTATGACCACAACGGTGACTGGGCGGCTCAAGGAACCCCCTGTCAGGCGTTGATTGATCGGTGGCTAACCCAGCCATTTTTTAAGCAACCTCCCCCTAAATCTACCGGGCGGGAACTATTTGGTGCTGACTATGGTCAGCGATGTTGGCAGGAGGCCCAAGCGCTTGACCTCAGTCAAGCAGACTTTCTCGCCACGCTGACGGCGTTTACCGCGGAGACGATTGTTGATAGCTACCGTCAGCTACCCCGGTTGCCCGATGAGGTTTTGTTGTGTGGCGGGGGGAGCTGTAATCGATATTTGCGATCGCAATTGCAAACCAAGCTACCCAACACTCCAATCGTTACCACCGATGACGTGGGTCTTGACAGCAGCTTTAAGGAGGCAATTGCCTTTGCCATTCTTGGCTACTGGCGTTGGCATCAGCATCCTGGCAATTTGATGGCAGTTACCGGAGCCAGCCAGCCCTGTCTGCTTGGACACATCCACAGCGTTAGCGACGCTACGGCCATAAAACGTCTGTAAACGATACAAGCTTTAGGGCGTCGTAACGGTAGCAATGTCATGGGTCTTAATCTATTCTGGGAGGGCAACCATTTTAAGGTTTAGGTCATCTGTAAGTCCTGGTAGGTTCAATTAGTTAGCGCCTCAAATTTCTAGCTAAATACCGTTGAAATTGAACTATACAAATCGTCATAAAACCAATTAGGAGAACACGTGAGCCACAGTTTTCTGCTCGAACCAGGACGCTGGACCCTTCAAGGTAACTGGTTAACTAAGGATTTACTTCCCATGACCGTCAAAGGCAAAATCCTCGTTGCCTGGAATAGTAATGACTGGTTCACCATGGTTACTAAGCTTGTTTTCCCCAACGGAGAACTCGACGATATTTCCCTACAGTACAAAGGCCGTATTACCGGCAGCAATCGTCAATATACCTTTGTCTTGCAACATAGTGTCCTTGGTCGAGTAGAGGGCGAAGGCTGGATTGCACCGAGTTCAATTGTTCAACAATACTGGGCGCTCAAAGATAGACACATGCGTACCGGATTTGAAACGCTCTATCGCCTGAGTCCCAAGCAATACCATTTCTCTGGTGGCATTATGGCCGGCCATCATCTAACCAGCACTATGGAAGCCATTGTTGAGCGCCATCAGGGTTAGGGGCCATAAACCATTTCACAAGTTACTTGTTATTTCACCCTGGGAAATTGTCCATGGGGATGTATAGATAATTGGTCCCTCCCTTCCATGATGTTTTTGACGTCCCAGTCAATAGAGCACTGCTGCTTTTTTCCATCAATGGAAGATTGACGCCTATTAGAGAGGTTTGTGACCTTTACCATAAACCTTTCAGCCATTGCAGTGGCTGTGTTGTTGGCTTAGAACCGCAGCGTTAAATGACAGACAATAATTTCGGTCGTAGACTTGCCAATCGCTATGAGCTCTTGGACTCCATCGGGCAAGGCTCCATGGGCAAAGTTTATTTGGCCAAAGATACGCTGCTTGGGGGGGTGCCAGTCGCTGTCAAATTTTTAGCCCACACCCTACTCAATGAGCAGATGGCCCAGCGATTTAAGCATGAGGCCATGACCTGTGCCCAGCTGGGTAATAACAGCATTCATGTCGTCAGAGTGACCGACTGTGGTGTGACCGATGACGAAATACCCTTCTATGTTATGGAGTATCTGAAGGGAAAAAATCTGAGCCAGGTGCTGAATCCGTATCCCTTGCCAGTCAAACGATTTCTCGATTTCACTCGCCAAATTTGTCTGGGGTTAGAAACAGCGCACAAGGGTATTATTCTCGATGATCAAGTCATTCCCATCATTCATCGAGATATTAAACCCAGCAACATTTTGGTCACCCAAAGCGCCAGTGTTGGTGAGCTGGTCAAGCTTCTAGACTTTGGGATTGCCAAACTAATGCAGGCTGGCAATAACGAGCAAACCAGCACATTTTTAGGCACGTTAGCCTATGCCTCGCCAGAGCAGATGGAGGGACAGGATCTCGATAATCGGTCCGATATCTACAGTCTCGGCATCGTGATGTACCAAATGCTGAGCGGCTCTCTGCCATTTCGTCCCGATAATATTGACTCATTTGGGGGATGGTATAAAATCCACCGCTCCCAAGAGCCTAAACCATTGGATGGTTTGTCCCCCTATGGAGAATTGCCGAAGCATCTAAAAGATGCCGTAATGGGCTGTCTAGCCAAAAAACCATCCCAACGCCCTAGCAATGTTAGACAACTCCTTGCCTATCTTGAGGGGGCTATTAAGACCCCTTCAAGTCCTAAGACTCCCTCACGTCCCGTTGTAGATTCCCCTAAGGCGTTGGCCCAATCTGTCCAATCTGACGAAGATTGGTTTTATCGTCAGCATGCATGGCCAAAGGATAAACCTATCGATCAGATTGTTTTTCCACAACTGCTGACGATGAACAAGCGGCAGCTACCAACGCTCTGGGTGATGCTACCTACCCAAGAAATTGAACAACGTGCTAGCAACACAGGGTATAACAATTTTTTATGTACCTTTAGTCCTCATCCGATGGTGCTTTGGGTGACCGCCTTTTACGGCAAGACCCAAGGGGCGCGCTGGCTCTCGAGCTATCTGGATCTGAAAAACAAACACCATCAAAAAATCATTTGGCATCTGGGCGAAAACAGCAACTATCAGGTCTTATTTTTTTCTAAAGAGTCTCCTAATCAGGTTGTGAATGTACGTTCTTTGCATATCGCAGCTCCCCAGCGAAAACTCCTCAAAGAATGGACACTCAGAGCCCGCACAGCCATGTCAGTAGGGATCTCCCAGGACAGCAAAACTATCCTGAGAAAGGAGCTGAACGAGCGGTTAAAGCCTCGAATGCTGTGGTGAAGGTTAGGCGATCTCTCTGAGACCACTATCTATCGATGATTTTATCCCAGATAAAACGGGTATTTTAATAGGGGTTCAATTTTTCATACCCGATATCATCTCCTGATTATTTTCCAGGTTGACCGTCATTTCCTCGGGTTAATTACTGATAATAATGAGGGGCCAGTCAGCCTCGGCCCGGGTGAAGTTAGAATCCGGTGACGTTAGCCTGTCCCGATTTGAGGTTTGTTACGGATCTTTAAGACTGGTGGCTTATCCCACAGAGTCAACTTAGATATGGGCTCATAATGCGGGTTTAATCGGGTTTAATAAATACGGCAGCAACTACGCCACAATGTACTGGTTTATGGGCAACTCCTGGTCGCTCAAGCTAGGCATGATGGCATGCTGTTAGGTCCTTAATAGTGGGGCCAACGCTAGGTATGATTGGCTTAGAATTGCAGCGCTAAATGACAGACAGTAACTTCGGTCGCAGACTTGCCAATCGCTACGAGCTCATGGATTCCATCGGTCAAGGCTCCATGGGCAAAGTCTATTTGGCCGAAGATATGCTGCTGGGGGGCGTGCCAGTCGCGGTTAAATTTTTGGCCCAAACCCTGCTCAATGAGCAAATGACCCAGCGATTTATGCGCGAGGCTATGACCTGTGCCCAGCTGGGCAACAATAGTATGCACGTCGTTAGGGTTACGGATTATGGCGTGACCGATGACGAAATTCCCTTCTATGTCATGGAGTATCTGAAGGGAAAAAATTTAGGTCAGGTGCTGCAACCTACTCCCCTTCCCATCCCCCGATTTCTCGACTTTACTCGCCAAATTTGTCTAGGGCTGGAAACAGCCCATAAGGGCATTATTCTCAATGGCCAGGTTATTCCCATCATTCATCGAGACATTAAACCCAGCAATATCCTGGTCACTGAAAGTGCCAGTGTTGGTGAACTAGTCAAGATTCTGGACTTTGGGATTGCCAAGCTGATGCAACTTGACAACACCGAACAAACCAGTAGTTTTATGGGGACATTGGCCTATGCGTCTCCGGAGCAGATGGAGGGGCAGGAGCTTGATAAACGCTCAGACATCTATAGCTTGGGCGTGATGATGTATCAAATGCTGGCGGGCTCTTTACCGTTTCGTCCTAGCAATAATACATTTGGTGGCTGGTATAAAGCCCACCGCTCCCAAGAGCCAATTCCATTGGATGCTCAATCGCCCTATGGCGCCATCCCTAGACTGATCAAGGACGCTATTATGGGCTGTCTGGCAAAGGATCGTTCCGAGCGCCCTGCCAGCGTTAGCCAACTTCTTGCCCACCTGGCACCCTTGGAAAATCGATTTAGCCGCTCAATTGATCTGGGTCGGCAAATCAGAGGTACTCTTCAAGAACTGCGCGTTGTTCCTAAGCAAGAGACTCCCAGCGGCTCTGAAGAAGATCGTTTTTGTCGGCTACAGGTTTGGCCTCAAAATACACCCGTTGCCGAGATTGCTTTTCCAAAATTGCTCACCATGAGCAATCGTCAGTTGCCTACCCTTTGGGCAATGTTAGGGTCTCTGGAAATTGAGCAACGTATTAGTAATACCAGTTCAAATAACTTTCTATGTGTTCGTAACCCTTATCCTATGGTGCTTTGGGTGACAGCGTTTTATAGCAAATCCCAAGGAGCGCGATGGTTATCGAGCTATTTAGATCTCAAAAATGTCGGTAATCAAAAATTTATCTGGCACTTGGGCGAGGAGGGTGCTTATCGAGTGCTCTTTTTTTCTAAGGAGTCTCCCAATCAGCTGATAAACTTCCGCTATTTGCATATTGCACCTCCTCAACGCAAACTCTTGAAGGAGTGGGTCCTGATGGCTCGAAGCATTATGCCCATAGGCGGTCCCCAGGAGAGTAAAAAAATGCTCAAGACGGAGCTCAATGATAAATTAAAGCCCCAGATGCTATTAAGTTTCGAATCTTTACACTCTGATGGTTGACTAGCCCTCTACAGTGCCACCGTTACAGCGTCGCTAGCACATACTAGGTTGGTTGAGGCCGCGATATCCTTAACGCTTAGTTCGTCGCTCGGGGAAAGTGTATGACCGGATGCCAGCTTGAGCGCAGCAGGGCACTGGTAAAGCTTGGTACTGACCATTGCAAAATGCCTTTGGATTTACCTGAACAAATTGCGATCGCAGAAATATCATTCACTTCTGCAGACTTTAATATCTCAGACTGGGGATCCCCCTGGCGGATTTCGGTAAAGACTTCTATCCCAACCGTTTGCAAGTCAGCTTTGACCTCATCAAGTTGAGCTTGAACCGTATCCTGGGATTCGCGCAACTCCATACGAATGCAGTCATCTATAATCCAACACAACGTACATTGCTTTGGCTGATCAGCTGTTTGAGCCGCCGCTTTAATCTGTGACACTAAGTACTTAGCACTGTTGCTCCCATCGTAGGGGACTAACAGATGGGTAAGCAGGGTTTGGCAACGCAGGGATAGCTCTTGCTCTCGGTAAGTTGCCACCAGCTGAGGGCGCAAAATCAACAGCGGTATATCAAGTTGATTAGCAATACCCGTTGTCGTGCTGCCAAATAATTTTTCTGTCAAAAGAGACCGAGTGGGTGAGCCAAGCAAAAGCACATCGGCATTGTGGTACTGGGCCGCTTTTGGAATATTGTCAATCACACGCCCTGAGCGGACATCAATCACTACCGACTTTCCATCAGACAGGGCAGCCTCACTAGCTACAGCCAGCTGCTGTTTTGCCTGAGCAATGGCATCATCATCTACTTTTGGAATCTCACGATCGGTTGTCAGTGAAACGTTGTGAAAAAAAACTACTTTATCTAGACCAGACTGAACTAAATCAGGCACAAACGTGATCAACCGCTGCAAGCTATCGTCAAAGTCAGTACAGACTAACGCACACTTAAACATCTGACTCTACTCCACCCTCGTTATCTATAGCTTAGTCTTGAAAGGCTACAACTACGACCGTAATGTTGTCTCGACCGCCACGCTGTTTAGCGGCATCAACCAGTGATTCGGCAGCCGTGGGGCATGAGCGAATTGACTTTAAATGTGTGGCAATTAGCGGGTCAGAAAGCTCCTCTGTCAGACCATCACTGCACAACAGCAAGCGATCGCCCCCTGATACATCCAACGATTGAATATCAATACGATTCAGGTCTTCCCGTCCCAGGCATTGAGAAAGAACATGTCTCCAGGGATGATGCTTGGATTCATCCACCGTTAACTCACCCTCTTCAATTGCCTTTGCAACCCAGGTATGGTCTGTTGTGATTTGATCGAGCTTGGCCCCCCGCAAACGATAGAGACGGGAATCGCCCACGTGGGCACACCAGGGAGCCTCCTCAGGATCATGAAACATGACAGCCACCGCCGTCGTTCCCATATCGGCCCGTTCGGGATGGTGATATTGATCTTTCAAAATAGCGTCATTGGCTGCAATGAAAGCTTTACGCAACATTACATCTGGAGCTTCGGCGCTATCCCAATGATTATCTAGATACTGATAAATAGCCTCTGTGGCTAAACGACTAGCTTCTTGACCGCCAGCATGCCCCCCCATCCCATCAGCAACGACAAAAAAACGGCCTAAATCGTCCAGATAATAAGCATCTTGATTGCTTGTCCGTAGTAATCCTGGATCTGTTAAACCGGCAAAAAAGCGTTGCATAAAGCACTTAGGCATAAAAGGAGCAGCTATGGCATGCGGTCAGCTCGTCCAAGACGCATCAGGGAACGAATTAGCGCTATTCCCGAAGCAACAGCAGGTAAAGTCATCCCCAAGGCTACCCATGGTAATTGACTTATCCATAGTAGGGTGGCCGACAGGGTAAACGTGCCCAATAGCAAAGTATAGTTTGTCATCAGATTGACATTGCTTAGGCGACGTATGGCCCGATCGGTTTCGATTGAGCGTACCCGTACGCGAATGTCACCTCGGTCTAAGCGATCCAGCGAATCCTCGATGCGCCGAGGTAAGCCAAAGGCTGAACTGCCAACTTGAGCAGCCTGACGACCGATTTCGCCAATGAGGCCGTTACTAGAAGAGTTAGAGACATAAGTCATAAGCTGATTAGCAAACGGTTTTGCAGCCTCCATAAAGTTAAAGTCTGGATCCAATCCCTTACCCACACCTTCCAGTGTGGAAAACGCTCGCATTACAAACGTAAATGTAGCTGGAAATCGAAACGGTTGATCGTAGGCAACGGCATACAGATCGTCACTGATAGAACTAATGGACTGCTCCTCGAAGGGCTTGTCCATAAAGTTATCTAAAATATACTGAATCGAGCGGCGAACAGGCCCCATATCATCAGTTTCTGTCAGTGCCCCCAAATCAATTAGGGACCTCATGACCATATCGGCATTGCGCTGAGCCACCCCCATAAACGTGCGCATGAGCCCGTCGCGGGTGATGGGTTGAATCTGCCCCATCATGCCAAAGTCGTAAAAGATCAAGGCCCCATCGGGATTCACCGCAATATTGCCAGGGTGTGGGTCTGCGTGGAAAAAGCCATCGGTCAACAGCTGATGTAAGTAGGCTTGTGCCCCCAGCTGGGCCAGCTGCTGTCGGTCCAATCCTGCCGCTTCTAACGATTCATAATGACTAATTTTAATGCCAGGCAGGTACTCTAGCGTCAGTACACGCTGAGATGCATAGCGCCAATAGATACGAGGGGCCTTAACCCAGTCAATATCGCGAAAATTGCGGCGAAATGTATCAGCGTTACGTCCTTCATGGAGAAAGTCAATTTCTAGCCATAGAATACGGCAGCACTCATCATAGATACCAATCCAATCGCGCCCTCGCCCCCATTCGGGGTGACTCTGAAAATAATGGGCAATGCCTTTTAAAATAGATAGGTCGATTTGGAATAGGTTCTGTAATCCGGGTCGCTGGATTTTAACAACAACTTCTTCTCCGGAGTAGAGCTGGGCTCGATGTACCTGCCCCAAGCTGGCAGCCGCGAGGGGGATAGGATCAAAGGTCTGATATAGCTCCTCGACAGAGCGTCCTAAGTCATCCTCAATGATGGCCTTAACTTGCTCGTAACTAAAAGCAGGGACCTGATCTTGAAGCTTTGAAAGCTCTTCAACATATTCCGCTGGAAAGAGATCAGAGCGAGTCGAGAACAGCTGGCCCAACTTAATAAACGTAGGACCAAGATTTAAAAAAGTAAGCCGAATCCATCGAGCCTGGGCTCGCCGTCGAGCGGCTTGCTTTTCAACTGAGATGCCCCCGGAGTAACTCCACGATTTGCCATAGAGCCAACGCTTACCCAGCAACGTTAGGAAAAATGACCAAATATCTATGAATCGCTCCGGACGACTGTAGCGACGATTCCACCGGTAACGTTGCTCAACCGGTGCCATTACGCTTTCTTCGGCAAAATGTTCTGGAGTAGAAGCGGGCTCAACTGACATTAGCTGGGGACTACTTCCCCCAATATGATCATTAGGCAGGGGTTCGTCAGAGCCCTCACCCAGTGATGGATGCTCAGTTGTGTTGGGAACTGTAGACACGCAGTCTCCTAGATGGTCAGCGGCATGGTGAGCAATGGGATTGAAAGTGACTGTCTATCCTGAATCTGGATTTCTGGCCGCAATACAGTATCTGTCAAACATGACGATGTCAGGTATGACAGACAGGGGCTTTTGGTCTTAAGAAGACGCGCGATATTGCTGTAAGGCAACTCGAACCTGGGCAATTTCAGCCCTGAGATTGTCAATCGTAGCCTGTAAATCTTCACTGGTCCCTGCACCGTTCGCGTCAGCAGGGACTACTGTTTGCGAAGATTGAGCCTGTTCGAAAACGCTTTCGACAAACTGATGTAGCCATTCTCTTTGCTCAGCATCAAAACGGCCAACACTACTCATTCCGGTAGTCATGGCTTCTTCAAGCTTTTCACCGATAGCCGTTGCTAAGGCACGCCCTAAAAAGAACGCTTGCAGCGTTGGATTGCTCATAAAAAAATTACGGATATCTAGACCCCATTATACCCATGGTTTAAGACCAGCTGAGTTCTAACTACCTAATCCACAAAAATATTTTGTGGGTAGAGATTTCTCTGGGATGGGGTAACTGGCTCAATTAGGTATGAATGGCTCAGGGGATTGAATTGATTCTTCTGGCAAGATGATAACAGGACCATCGGTAAATTGGGATTCCGACGCCGGCTGTTTGTCAAACCAAGGACTATCCTCATTGGCAGGAGCGCCATTATCGAAGGGGGTGCCATCAGTAGTGACCCCATTGTCGAGCTCCCCTCTATTTGTGGAGACTACAGGCGGTAATGCCTCTTGATCAAACACCTCATCTGTCAGATTCTGAGGGTCGTTTTCCGTAGTCGACTCGGTGACAGTGGCTGGTTCAGCTGATTCTTCCGATGTTATGACGTCTTCAACCGTCTGTTCGTCGGTGTCATAGATGTCGTCACTGACAGCTTCAACCTCAATTTCTGGCGTGGGTCGCTCGTTGTGGACCAATTGGGGCTGGGGTGTTTCATTCCAACTGGTATCTATAGCGTCATCGTCTAGTTTTTTGACTGAAGGTGCCTCAGGTGGCCATTCTGTCAGCGGCGGAAAGTCTTGCTGTGGCTTGAAGAGGGGGGCTTGACCGACGGGCAACACCTGAAAACGCAAAGTGCCCCCTAGGGCCATACCTAGACCGCTCGCTGCGGCTGCAGTGGCTACCAGGAAAAACAAGCGCCGTCTAGATAGTCGGCCTGACTGTGGCGTTGATGTATCTACAGTTGATTTCACAGACGGCGGCATGAGCTGCATTTGGGTACAAAAAGCCTTGGTAGAAAACAGCCAGGGGCTATGGGACCGAAATAGTGGGCAGTTGCTACTTGAGAACCTATTGCATCTGTCAGGTTAGTTAGGACAATGGAAATCCTTGAAATCCTTACAGCAGCTAACCTGACGTGCAACCGACGTTGGCGTAGCCTCTCCCTTGGAGAGTGTGTATCTGTCGAGCGCTGTACAACCTGCCAAATCTTGAAATTTGCCGTTGCTGATTTAGAGGATGAACCGATCGGTTAGACATGCTATTTGACAGTAT
>CALBPH010000323.1 GCA_937899365.1 uncultured Leptolyngbya sp. | reverse complement strand
GCTCAAGGAATCGAGCCCATGATGCCTAATGTAAAATGGTTCTGCAGTACTATTTTTCCACAGGTAAACAATAGGCTCGATTCTGTAAAAAACGTTCCTAGTATTTATCTGTGTTTACTTATTTGCGGTGCGATGTCTAATTGGAATTATTGCTAAGGCTGATGCGATCGCTAAGTTCACGAATCGTCTGTGCCATGTTCAAGTCCTTCTTGACGAGCTGAGCAATTTTGTCACAGCTGTAAAGCACAGTTGTATGGTCTTTTCCACCAAAGACCTCTCCAATTTTTGGCAGGCTAAGGTCCGTATGCTGCCTTAGGAGATACATGCCAATTTGTCGAGCCTGGCTGATCTCGCGACGCCGGGAGTTGCTCTTAAGGTCATCGATCGGGACACTAAAGACCTCAGAAATAATATCGAGTACCGATTTGGGCGATGCATCGATCTTTCCTGCCGGTGCATCGAGCACTGGCTTGAGGTTTTCGATGGTCATGGGTAGACCCGAGATAGATGTGTAGGCAATGGCGCGAATCAGAGCGCCCTCTAACTCTCTAATATTAGAGGTGTAGCCCGCCGCGATATACTCCGTGACGTCTCGGCTGAGGGTGACACTTTCATACTCAGCTTTCTTTTGCAGAATCGCCATGCGAGTTTCAAAGTCGGGTGATTGAATATCGGCAATCAGCCCCATGGAGAACCTTGAACATAGCCGTTCTTGGAGCCTAGGGATTTTATTGGGGGGGCGGTCAGAGGCTAGGACAATCTGCTTGCCCGCTTCATGGAGTGTATTGAAGGTGTGAAAGAATTCCTCCTGGGTATATTCTTTGCCTTCAATAAACTGAATATCGTCTACCAGGATGATATCCACCTCACGGTACTGTTCGCGAAAGCGCTGCATGCTATCGCGGCGGATAGCTGTAATTAAATCGTTAGTAAATTGCTCTGTGGAAACGTAGGCAATGCGGGCACTGGTGTCGATATCTAGACGATAGTGTCCGATGGATTGCATGAGGTGGGTTTTGCCTAAACCAACGCCACCACACAAAAACAGGGGATTAAATTCTCGCCCTGGGGATTCCGCAACTGCTAGGGCGGCGGCATGGGCCATGCGGTTGTTGGCGCCGACAACGAAGCGTGAAAAAACCGCCTTTGGATTGAGATCAGGGGTGCTGGATTTTTGGGCGCTGTTGCGCTCTGTGACCTGGGAGGGTGCCCATGCAACCGCTTCGCCTGGACCGTCAGCACCACTATTTGCACTTTCACTAACGGTGACAACCACATTAATGTCGTGGCCTAGAAGTTCTTGGGCGACGTCAGAAATGACCTGAATGTAGTGCTTCTGAACCCAGTTGCGAGCGAAGGGATTGGGCGTGGAGATGGTCAGGGTGCTATCAGCTAAGGTTTGTAGCCGCGTTGGCTTAATCCACGTTTCAAACGTGGGTCCGCTGAGTTGGTCCTGAAGTTTATCAAGAACGTCATTCCAAAGACCGTCTACTTTGTCCACAACTAACCCTCCGGCTAAAGGTGAGCACACTCTGCCCTAACAATCGATACAGTTCCTAGTTCAGGTCTAAACTATTTTTTGACCATGACAAGGATAGATGCCTCAACAGTCACCATGACTCACGCTAAGGAGTGATGGTGATGCTGCAGGACTAAATTAGTTCTCTGGGATCGAAGGCTGTAAGCCTCATTAACATGCAAACATGCCAACGAAACTATACGGTCGCTGGATCCTAACGATGACGGCTCCAAAACTGACTCAACCGATGGAGCCGTTTTTAGGATGGTCTAAAGCAACGATTTTGATTGATTTGTCTGCCTACTCTAAGGTGAAATTACAACTAAATCAACATGGACTAGGGATGCACACCTGACTTAAAGCGGACGGCGATTAAGGGTTTTTTCCTTAGCATCCAAGGTTGGATATGGCCCGTACCAGGCTCGAAATTATTTGAATACGTAGGTATAACTGCTTAGAATGATGAAAACTACTTAGCCCTAATACACTAACCTGTTGTTGCTCACATATCCAGAATGCACATCATACTGATTTAGAAGGTGTACGTAATTAACTAAAAAGGATGAAAGGGCTGAGATTATATGATCCTTGAGAAAGTTATATTGTTGAGATGTGTTCACAATAGATGAATAAGGTGCAATACCTGAGGGGAGGACGAGCGGTTGAGGTCGCGACTGTGCGATCGCAAGAAGTGACTCTCCGGACCCTCTGAATCCGGTTAGCAAATTACAATAGAGGCTGATGTTATTAGATGCCTGACTCCCATGGCATCGGTCAGATGAGCGAGGGCAGTGAATGGTTTTCTAAAAGCCCTAAATAACTACCCCTAATCTGGCTCGCAATCGACCCATGCATCATCGATTGCAACCGCGTTCTCCTTTTTGCGATCCATCACAAAACCCATGCCTAACCTACGTCCTTCCACACTTCGGTTTGCTAAGTCGTTAGTAACCTATGGCTTTATTGCCGTATGCAGTACAACGGCAGCAGTACTCACGACAGCACGACTTGTGCCGACAACGGCCCAGTCGCCGTCATCGGGGTCTGGGCGTTTGCTCACAGACAGTAGCTTTATTGCTTCGGTGGCCGATCAGGTGGGGCCGGCGGTGGTCCGCATTGATTCATCACGGACGGTGGCGCAGCGCCCTGGAGTGTTTAATGATCCGTTCTTCCGAGATTTTTTTGGGGCTATGGGAGAGCAGCCATCCACCCGTGTAGAGCGGGGACAGGGCTCTGGCTTTGTGGTGAAGGCAGATGGTCTCATTTGGACCAATGCCCATGTGGTAGAAGGTGCAGATACGGTAACCGTCACCCTCAAAGATGGCCGTGAATTTAAAGGAGAGGTTGTGGGAGAAGATCCGCTGACGGATGTGGCGGTGATTCAAGTGGACGCCCAGGGTCTGCCGACTGTAACCTTAGGTAATTCTGAACAGCTGCGCCCAGGGGAATGGGCCATTGCCATTGGTAATCCCCTTGGGTTAGACAGTACGGTGACTGCCGGTATTATTAGCGCCACTGGGCGTACTAGCGCCCAAATTAGGGTGCCGGATAAACGGGTTCAATTTATTCAAACTGACGCGGCCATTAATCCGGGTAATTCGGGGGGCCCCGTACTCAATGAGCGAGGCGAAGTCATTGGTATAAATACCGCCATCATTGGTGGAGCCCAAGGGTTAGGGTTTGCAATTCCGATTAATTCAGCCCAGCGTCTTGCTCAAGAATTGCTGGAAAAGGGGCGGGTGGATCACGCTTATCTGGGTATTCAGATGCAGACGCTAACTGCTGATCTACGCCAGCAGCTCAATGGAGATCCCCGCAATGACGTGCGGTTGTCGGTGGATGAGGGCGTGGTCATTTTAGGTCTCCTGAGGAATTCTCCAGCTGTTCAAGCCGGTCTGGAAGTTGGTGATGTGATTGTTTCGATGAACGGTAATACGATTAAAGACGCTGAGCAGGTCCAGCAAATTGTTCAGGATGTTGGTGTCGGTGATGTGATTGCTCTCAACATAGACCGGGGCGGGCGTCAGGTAAATTTGGATGTGGAGACTAAGGCCCTGCCTCAGCAGCGGCGATAGCCATGATGGGTGAGATCCGTTCGGTGATTGAATTAGGGGATGGGCGGCTGAGATCTCAAGCCCAGCCCGTTCACCCTGTCGACGATCCGCAGCTGCAGCGAGTTATTGATGACCTGTTGACGACTGGAGCTGCAAAAAACGGTGTTGGTATTGCTGCTCCCCAAGTGGCCTTAGGTCTACAGCTTTTTATCGTGGCATCGCGACCAAACCCGCGCTATCCCCAGGCCCCAACCATGGAGCCTACGGCTATGATCAATCCCCACATTCTTAGCCACAGTGATGATCTGGTTCGGGGGTGGGAAGGCTGTTTGAGTGTGCCCGGTAGACGGGGATTGGTCCCCCGCTATCGGGAAATTGAGGTGGCCTACCAAGATCGCTACGGTCAGGTACATCGGCACTACCTGCAGGACTTTGTCGCCCGCATTTTTCAACACGAATACGATCATCTGCAAGGGATGGTTTTCCTAGATCGTATTCACGACCCTAGGGATATTTTGACTGAGGCTGAGTACCAACAACGATTTGGCTAGACGAGGATAGCTACTGATTAAACTCTTTTGGGCTTACTCTTGGGTCGTTGTTTGCCGCTGCCTTTGCCGGTTAGGTCCCCGTCCACCTTAGCGATGCGCAGGGGCTGACCGGAAATGGAAACTTTTTTGAGGTGACGGATCATTTCCTTCGGCATCCCCTCGGGTAAATCTACGGTGCTATGGCTGTCGTAAATATTGATGCGGCCAATGTAGCGACTTTCTAACCCACTTTCGTTTGCGATCGCACCCACAATATGGCCAGGCTTGACCCGGTGGCGATGACCCACTTCGATCCGGTAGCGCCCCATACCCTGTTCTGGGGGGGATGCTTTGCGATCTTTTCGCTGGGGGCGTTCTCGTCGATCACCGTTCCGTTCCGGGCGTGAACGTTTGCGCTCTACCAGCAGCAGGGGTTCATCTCCCTGAACGAGCTTAGCCAGGGCGGCGGCCAGCGCGATGGCAGGCACATTATGTTCCTGCTCATACTGTTCTATCAGGTTGGTGAAAAATTCTAAGTTTTCTTCAGCCAGAGTGTCCGTAATCTGCTGTTTAAATCGGGCGATGCGTTTGTTGTTGACCATCTCAGTGGTCGGCATCTCCATTTTGGCTATTTTTTGTTTAGTTGCTCGTTCAATTGCATACAGCAACCGTCTCTCACGGGGAGCTACAAATAAAATTGCCTCACCGTTGCGTCCGGCTCGACCCGTACGCCCGACTCGGTGGACATAGGTTTCGGTGTCGTAGGGCATGTCGTAGTTAATGACATGACTGATGCGCTCCACATCTAACCCTCGAGCAGCGACGTCTGTTGCCACGACGATATCTAACTTGCCCGATTTGAGCTGTTCGACGGTTCGTTCCCTCTGGATTTGAGAAATATCTCCGCTTAACGGTGCGGTTTCATAACCGCGAGCTTCCAGTATTTCCGCCAGCTCTACGGTTGCTATGCGTGTCCGAACAAACACGATCATGCCGTCAAAGGTTTCTGTCTCTAAAATCCGGGTTAGGGCATCTAGCTTGTGATAGCCACTGACCATCCAGTAACGCTGTCGAATGGTGTCAGCAGTGGATGTTTTGGACTTAATTAAGACCTCAGTCGGACTATTGAGATGGCGCTGGGCAATGCGCCGAATTTCTTTAGGGAGAGTTGCTGAGAAGAGAGCCACCTGACGTGAATCAGGGGTTTTTTCCAGTACCCATTCCACATCGTCAATAAAGCCCATGCGTAGCATTTCATCGGCTTCATCTAGAACCAGGCACTGTAGCGCACTTAAATCGAGGGTGCCGCGCTTCATATGGTCCATCACCCGCCCCGGTGTGCCCACAACGATATGCACCGAGCGTTCTAGCTTGCGTAGCTGAATACTGTAGCTCTGTCCACCATAGAGGGGCAGAACATGGAAGCCTTTCATTTGAGAGGCGTAGCTTTGAAAGGCTTCCGCTACCTGGATGGCGAGTTCTCGCGTTGGTGTCAGCACCAGTGTGTGTGGCAGGCGCTGCGTAATATCGACACGAGATAGGAGGGGTAGGGCAAAGGCAGCTGTCTTTCCCGTGCCTGTCTGTGCTTGCCCAATAATGTCTGCGCCCGCTAACACATGGGGAATTGTCTGTGCTTGAATTGGCGTTGGACTTTCATAGCCCAGCACCTCTAAAGCCTTTAACACCGGCTCACTCAATGACAACTCACTAAAGCTTGGAGCCGATTCCACATCCATTGACATCTATTCTAAACCTGATACGAGCGCTGTTCCAGACTGACAGATGTTGAGCCAAAAATAAAATCTGACAACAAAATAAGCGATAGATCCATCGCTTGAAGCTGTGGTGGACTGCTGATCTGTCAACAATGTTCCCACTATAAAACTAATTAGGTCTTTTTACGGATTTGATGAATTTTCTCCTGTGACCATCCCTCAATTCCACCGAGTCAGCTCTATACTCAGGACAAGGGCATATGTTTTTAAGTGCATCACCAAAAAATCGGGGACGAGATGGGACAGCCATCTTATACAAATTAATTTTCAGACTTCTTTCAATTCCGTTTTTGGAACGCCTATAGCATCATGCACACTACCTTTGAAGTTTCCCAAGACTGGGGAGACGGCTTGGTGGGTTTCGTCACTGTTGAAAATAGTGGGTCCACGGTTCTGCAAACATGGGATCTGACTATTGAAACCACCTTTGATATTGAGACGCTTTGGGGAGGAGAGATCCTCAAGCAGGATGGTAATCGTTAAACGGTAGCGGCAGAACGATGGAACTCGCGACTAGATCCTGGAGAGAGGGCTAAGTTTGGTTTTGTTGGGCACAATGCCACAGCCGAAACGCACCAGGTGACAGTTCTCTCTGACCCGCCTGTTTACACACCGGTTTCTGAACCCTCAGCTGCGTTGACCAGTCCTTTGCAGACAACGTTTGAGGTGTCTGAGGATTGGGGAAAAGGGTTAGTGGGCTTTGTTCACGTTGAAAATACTGGCTCTAACGTTCTTGATGATTGGTTGTTTACAATCAAAACCACCTTTGATATAGAAACGGTTTGGGGCGGCGAGATTATTAAACGTGAGGGTAATCTTTACACGATTAGGGCAGAAGACTGGAACTCTCGTTTAGATCCTGGCGAGAAGACTAAATTTGGCTTTGTTGGCCGGAATGCTACGGCTAACGTCCATCAGGTGAGTGTTGTTTCGGCTCCCTCGTTCCATGAGGCGGCTGACCCACCGGTAGCTGTGGTGGCTGAACAAGTCGCTGCGATTGATACCGTTGATTTTGCGATCGCAAAAGACTGGTGGGGAGGCTTTACCGCCAATTTAAGTTTTACCTACAGCGGTACTGAGCCCCTAGACGGCTGGCAGCTGAGGTTTGAATCACCGTTTGAAATTTTAAAGCTTTGGCATGGTGAGATTGTTAGCCACAGCGTTGAGCAAAATACCCATATTTACACAGTTAGCAACGCCAGTTGGAATGGCACCTTGGTGCCGGGTGATACGATCACCATTGGCCTCAACGGCAAAGGTAGCTCTGTGTATGAGCCCAGCAACTACTATTTCAATGAGTTACCCATCGGCGATGCAGCGGATGAGTCAGTAACGCTTGATCTGCCGACAACACCGGTTGATCAACCTGACGTTGAAGATCCCATTGCTGAAGAACCTCCCGTTGATCAACCGGTTGCTGAAGAACCTGCAGTTGAGGAGCCTGTTGGGGAGAAGCCTGCGATAGAAGAACCAGAAGAGCCAGCTACTGAAGAGCCCCCAGCTGAAGACTCTCCAGTCGAGAAACCAGTTGCTGAAGAGCCCTCAGCGGAGGAGCCTCCCGTTAATGAGCCCGTTGCTGAAGAGTCTCCAGCGGAGGAGTCTCCGGTTGAAGAGCCTATTGCCGAGCCACCTTATACTGAAGAGCCTGTTGCTGAACAACCTGCCGTAGAAGAACCTGTTGTAGAACAACCATCCACTGAGGAACCGTCTGCTCCCGCAGGTGAAGAATCTGGTGTCAGTTATGGTGAGGTGCTGCAAAAATCACTGCTCTTCTATGAAGCTCAGCGGTCAGGAGACTTGCCAGATAATAATCGCATTGCGTGGCGTGGTGATTCTGCCCTGAATGATGGTGCCGATGTTGGTGTGGACTTGAGTGGGGGATATTACGACGCGGGCGATCATGTCAAATTTGGTTTCCCCATGGCTGCCAGCATCACGATGTTGAGCTGGGGAGCCATTGAATATCGAGAGGCTTACGAAAAGAGCGGGCAATACGACGAACTGTTAGCGGCTATCAAATGGGGAACCGATTATTTCCTGAAGGCCCACATCAGCGATGGACAAAACACCCAGGCTCTGTATGGTCAGGTGGGTGATCCGACGACCGATCATAACTATTGGGGGGCACCGGAGACTCTGCCCACTGCTCGTCCTGCCTACAAAATTGATCCCCAGAACCCTGGTTCTGATCTCGCTGCTGAAACAGCGGCGGCGTTGGCGTCTGCCTCTATTGTCTTTCGTGATGTTGATCCGGCTTATGCGGATGAACTATTGGTCAATGCCAAACAGCTGTACACGTTTGCAGATACCTATCGCGGTCGTTACTCCGAGAGTATTACTCAGGCTCAAGACTATTACAATTCCTGGAGTGGTTATACCGACGAGCTGTCCTGGGGCGCTGCTTGGCTATATAAAGCCACAGGCGAACAGCAATACCTGGCTCAGTCCCAGGCAAATTATCAAAATCTAGGTATTGACTGGACTCAAAATTGGGATGATAAGTCCTACGGAACCGGAATTTTGCTGGCTCAAATTACGGATAGTCAAAACTATCGCAGTGATGTTGAAGCCTGGCTCAATAACTGGGTGTCTGGGGTAATTGAGCAGACCGAGGGGGGCTTGGCCTGGCTCGATCAGTGGCGGCCCCTAAGATATAGCGCCAATACGGCCCTGCTGGCTGGAATCTACAGCGATACGGTGAACGCTGCCGAAGGCCAGTACGACCAGTTTTCCCGGAGTCAAATTGACTATATTTTGGGCGACAATCCGGCTCAACAAAGCTATGTGGCTGGAGTGGGTAACAGTTACCCGACGTATATTCACCATCGGGCCGCCTCCGGAACCAATGATATTAATGACCTAGCGGCCAATGAACATGTGTTGTACGGTGCCCTGGTGGGTGGTCCCAGACTGCCCAATGATTTTTCCTATGTGGATGAACGTACCGATTTCCTAGGTAATGAGGTTGCCCTAGACTTTAATGCCGGGTTTACCGGAGCGGTAGCCAGATTGTATGACCAGGACGGGGGCGCTGTGCTGAGTGATGCGGCTTTGATTGCCCTATCTGAAAACGGTTTATCTGAAGTGGCGTAGGTCCGTAACGGCTATTTTCTGGATCATCGCTTTACAATGACTCATGTATCTCTTGATAAGTGGGCAGTTAAAGCGATGATCTTTGAGTATATTTTTAACTTTGGAAATTTGTTTGCGCTGCCGTTTTGGGCGCTGATGGTGCTGTTGCCTAATTGGGACGTCACCCGAAAACTCATGGCGTCATATATTCCGTTTGTGGTCTTGGCCGCGCTCTATGTCTATTGCTTTGTGGCTAGCCTGGACCCCGATAAGTTAGAAGACTTCGCCAATCCGACCCTAGCGGTTCTGGCCGATCTATTTTCAGATGAGAAAGTTATGACCACTGGCTGGGTTCACTTTTTGGTGATGGATCTCTTTGTCGGTCGCTGGATTTATTTGCAGGGTCAAGAGCAACAACTATTTACGCGCCACTCCCTTGCTCTGTGCCTATTTGCTGGCCCCATGGGGTTGCTCTCCCACGTTGTTACTGTTTGGGTGACACCCCTATTTAAAAAGTCAGCTGAAGCTGTCTAATCCAGATGCTGGTTCTGTATGGGGGGATAGGATTCGGGCTAATCATCAAGATCAATTGGTTTATATATAACTTTGTTGCGACCTGTCCTGGGGCGACCAGATGGGCGTGTAAGTAGTCGGTGTTACTAGCGTTAGTAATCATACGTTGCTCGCTCACCAACATTTCACGTTTTTAGTGAGTAATTTGCGCGCATTTGCGCGACCAATATTATGATTTGCTAGGCATCATGGCAGTACATCTACAGTTATTGCCAGTCAGTTAAACGCAAGAGTCGTCCCATGGTCGTTGCTAAAAAGTCTGAAAGATCACCAGAGATTATTTTAAAGCAGGTTTGGAATACCCATAAGCTAACGCGTAAGGACTATGTCCGTCTGTCATCGTTTTTGCTGTCTATTGTAGATTTGACACCTAAGCAACGTGAGCAGGTGCATCACATTTTTGATCAGCTGAGCATGGGTAAAATTCAACTGGTTGATCAGTAAACGCGTATCCTTTGACTCCTGCCTGCGAATAACGACATCTCTGACTCTATGAACGATGCGGTTACTCAAAGATATTGAGTTGTGAGTTAGGGTCGGCTTCTTGAACTCTTGCTTTTTTAGGTGACTGGCCAGGGCCTCCTTTGCGTAGACCGACGGCAATTTTACTGTGTTTTTCAATTTGGCCCATGACCTGCTGGGCGCGCTTGATAACACTGGGAGGGAGTCCGGCTAATCGACCTGCTTCAATGCCGTAGGAACGATCCGCTCCCCCGGGTTGAACCTGGTGCAAAAATATAATTTGGTCTGGCATTTCTTTGACGGTGACTTGGAAGTTGGCCACATTTTTGAGCAGCGAGGCGAGTTCATTTAGCTCATGGTAGTGGGTGGCAAATATGGTTCTGGCTCGGATATCGCTGGCTAGATGTTCGGCGACGGCCCAGGCGATGGACAGTCCGTCGAATGTAGCTGTGCCCCGCCCGATTTCGTCTAGTAGTACCAGAGACCTGGGGGTGGCGTGGTTCAGAATGTTGGCGGTTTCGTTCATTTCCACCATGAAGGTGGATTGGCCGGTTGCGAGGTCGTCGACGGCCCCCACGCGGGTAAAGATGCGATCGCACACCCCCAACACTGCGCTCTTGGCTGGCACAAAGCTCCCCACCTGGGCCATGAGCTGAATTAATCCCACCTGTCTCAGATAGCAGCTTTTCCCACTGGCATTCGGCCCGGTCAGAATAATTAAATCGGGGGAAGCTGTCTGCCCCTTTCCCTGGGATGGGGGGTGACCAAGTTCTGTGGAATTAGGGACTAAAACTCAAGCCGACAGCGATTGATCTCCTTC
>CALBPH010000322.1 GCA_937899365.1 uncultured Leptolyngbya sp. | reverse complement strand
AATGACGATATCGTCAGGTGGCGCAACGGGCGTTTCAGGCGGGGGAGGTTCAGGGTCCTCAGGCGGTGGGGGAAGTTCTGCCTCTTCAGGCTCAGCCCCAATTAGCTCTGACAAATTTTGCACCTCAATGACCGGCGCTTCCTCTGGCTCGGTCTCGATCTGCTCTTCTGGTTTTACGGCTGTCAAATCAACCGCTGGCAGCAACAGCAGCAGACCATGGGCTGCCAACGCCATCCAAATCACCGGACGTCCTATAAACTGAGCGCCATAGGTGGATAGTTGGGCTGTCACATAGGGTAATGCCCGCATGAATAGAATGGGCTGCATGACGACTCCTTTAACCATCGTGGCCAAGGATTTACCAGACCCAGAGGGCTCAACATGGACCATTTGCAAAAAAGCTAAGAAGTAAATACGAAGGAAACCTTGGAGGAGCGAACATTCCCCCAAGGCAAACATGGTTGATGCACACTGAGCGTGTGAACGTCGAAAAGTGCGTCAAAGCCCTTTCCTAGAAGTACTCAAGACCGCTAGGAAAGGCTGCTTATAACTAGTTCAGACAACTAGTTCAGAACAGTATTCGCTTCGGCGTCATAAGCTTCGAGAGTAGAGTCAGTTGCACTGTCAGGCAGGGGAACATAACCAACGTCTAGGATGAGCTCACCTGCGTCAGCCTGCTCAATGTAAAACTCAACAAAATCAGCAACGCCAGAGTTGGAGTCAGCCAACGCGTCAGTGCTTACATAGATGAAGATAGGACGACCAAGAGGCTGGTATCTATCAGCTTCAACATTAGACACAGTGGGCTCAACAAACTCTCCGAGTTCTTCGTTATAAACGCTAACGGCTTGTAGGATGTCAGAATTTTCGGCGAAGTAAGCCAACCCGAAGTAACCGATGGCATAGGGGTCACTGGCAACACCGCGTACAAGTACGTTGTCATCTTCACTAGCGGTGTAGTCTGCACGACTAACGCCACCGTCACCATTAATCTCATCGGTGAAGTAGTCGAAAGTACCAGAGTCAGTACCAGGACCATATAGGCCAATCTCTTCAGCGGGCCAGTCGGAATCAATCTGGTTCCAGCGAGTGATAACGCCTTCAGCAGGTGCATCCCACATTGCGTTTAGCTGCTCAGTGGTCATTTCAGTTGCCCAATCGTTATCAGGATTGATACCAACTGTCAACGCGTCATAAGCGACGGGAACGGCGATGTATTCAATGCCGTTGGCTGCACAGAGCTCTTTCTCTGAATCTTTGATGGGGCGAGATGCGTTGGAGATAACGGTCTCACCAGCACAGAATTTCTTGAAACCACCACCAGTACCAGAAACACCGACGGTAATAGCAGCGTCATTGCCAGAAAGGGCGTACTCTTCAGCCATCGCTTCAGTGATGGGAAAAACAGTACTAGAACCATCAATGGAAATAGACTGAGCTACTGCAGACGTTGCAGTCAGAGCACCAGCAGTAGCTACCGCAGCTACTGTGCCGAAAAATTGAGCGAACTTAACCATAACTACACACTCCGTGGCTATTTGTTCAGGCCAAGGAGTAACCTATCGACACGACGTTAAGACAACATCGTTGCCGGTTTAAGGGAAGTTCTTTGTTTGTTTAAGACAAGGTAAAAGTACAGATAAGCCGATCGCAGCGAAAAACAGCCTAACGTGCAAAGTAGTATTCAGTTATTTGTCAACCTGAATTTGAAGCTTAATGGTAGAGCACAATGCCGTAGGGAGTATTGCTTTTAGTTAAAAAACAATAGAAATTTATAAACCCCACCGAATAGCCTTATTGAGCAGAGGTGCCAGCATTGCAAGAGCACTTACATCAGCTGCACAAATTCCAACCTGCACTAATCTAGACCTTACCTTCGAAATGTCGGTACCAGATAGCATTACCAATAATGGTCAGAACAAGAATACTGCTTCCACCGGCTAGGGCTAGGAGGGGCCTATACCCTCCGCGAGTAAGATTTTCCATCCATAGGCTAGTGGTGGCGGAATGAGAAATTTGATTGGCCAAAAACGGAGTCAAGTAAATTAGCGCCCCACCACTGAGCAACCAGCCCACCATGGAGATGAGCAGAAAAATTGTTTTGCCTTTGGTTTGGGTACCCATGGTTTTTTATAACAACTACTGAGTAGCTAAGGGAGTGCCACTCAAACACGCCTCAGCTAGGGTGGCTCCGTCAAAGTTGGTATTGTCCACACGGGCACACAGCAGATTTGAGTTGGTTAAGTTAGCCCCTCGCAACACAGCACCGCTGAGGTTGGCCTCCTCTAGATCGGCTCCAGATAAATCTGCACCGGCAAGGTTAGTGTTACTTAAATCAGCATTTCGCAGTACACAACCGGCTAAGTTAGCTCCCCGCAGGTCGGCTCCCCGCAGGTCCACAGCCACCAGGTTAAGGTTACTCAAAACGGCTCCAGCCAAAAATGAGCCGGCAAAGCTAGTATTTGCCGTATCAGCTTCTAGTAAAACAGCGACCCTGAGATCAGCATTGCGTAAATCGGCGTCTATGAGGTTGGCGCCCATCAAGTCAGCGCCCCTGAGGTTGGCACGGTTTAAGTTCGCCTGGGCCAGGTTAGCGCCACTGAGGGCTAAACCAGCTAAGTCAGCACCCATCAGATCTTTTTTCTGGCCTTGCACAATCGCCTCAATTTCTAGCTGGCTCACGAGGTAATCTCCTTAGCGTTAGCAAGCACTTCTTCATTAGCCGCTTGGGGTTTAAGATCTTCAAGCCAAACAGTGGGCTGCTCACTAGGACGATCGGGTAGTTGCAGCATACCAATTTCCGCTAGTCGAACAATGGTGCTTAGGGAGTCAACCATCTTAGGGTCAAAGCGCCGTCCCCCTAGTTTTTCGCAGACGGCGAGAGACTCACCTAAGGACAGGGCAGTTCGTTCACCCCTGGATTCAGTGAGTTCTTGAAAATAGGCCACCAAACCTAGAATTCTCGATTCTATGGGAATC
>CALBPH010000321.1 GCA_937899365.1 uncultured Leptolyngbya sp. | reverse complement strand
GCGCTTTGATGGCAGCAAGTAACTGTGGTACGGATGCACTAATATTGGGGAGCTTAATGATGTTGGCGTCCGGTGTTTTGGCCAGCTCCCCTAGCTGGGTGAGGGCATCGGGCACGCGCTGGTCTGTGGTCAGGGTATCTGGAAAATTGGCAAGAATGCGTCCTGCTAAGGAAATGTCACTGGTTTCTACCGTGACATCAGCTGCACGGGTAAAGGCTTGAATGATCGGTAGAAAAGAATAGGTGGCTAGAGCTGGGGCCTCATCCGTCAGCGTGTAGATGATTCTAGCGGCTTCATGGGTCATATACTTTCCTACCTGCCTAGTTATCAGCTCCAAAACATTGAAGCAAAGCAAACCAGATTCTACCTCGATTGTTTGCTGAGAACTAGAAGATTCCCTACTTTTCCAGTCCTTGGAACGTTCACAGCCTAAAGCGATGCAAGATTTTTAGACCTTACAAGCAAATTAAATGTCATTAAGCAATCTCTTTGAACTACACTCCAGTTCCTGCTGGTACGGCCATCCGCTGGGGATGTAGAGAACCTGCTTGAGCTGAGCCATACAGTCGGTTGAGGGCCTGCATGTAGGCATGGGCCGAAGCTACGACAATGTCTGTATTGGCAGCGTGGCCCGAGTAAATGCGTTGGTCGTGGCGCAGGCGAATGGTGACTTCACCAATGGCGTCAATGCCTGCGGTGACTGACTGCACTGAATATTCGATCAGGTCGTTGGGAATATCAACGACTCGATTAATGGCTTTATAGATGGCATCTACAGGGCCTGTGCCGATGGCGGCATCCATCAGTTCTTCGCCGGTCGGGGTAAGGATGCTGACGGTGGCGGTGGGGCGAGCGTTGCTGCCGCAGGAAACCTGGACCAGCTCTAGTTTAAAGTGCTCAATCACCTGCTGGGTTTCGTCGTTAACGATGGCTTCCAGGTCGCGATCGCTAATTTCTTTATTCTTATCGGCCAGCTCTTTGAATCGTAAAAATGCCTTGTTTAAATCTTGGTCGGATAGCTCGTAACCCAGCTCCTGGAG
Organism: uncultured Leptolyngbya sp.; assembly: GCA_937899365.1. Lineage (GTDB taxonomy): Bacteria > Cyanobacteriota > Cyanobacteriia > Phormidesmidales > Phormidesmidaceae > Leptothoe. The sequence continues at coordinate 1,940 of CALBPH010000321.1, read as the reverse complement.
GCGGCTGCGAAACGCATTGCGACCCGAAAGCTTACCTAGGACGATCAGATTATTGTTGAGGCCAATGGTTTGGGCGTCCATGATCTCATAGGTGAGCTTATTTTTTAGGACGCCGTCTTGGTGAATGCCAGACTCGTGGGCAAAGGCGTTAGCACCGACGATGGCTTTATTGGGCTGCACCAACATACCGGTAACGCTGGAAATTAGCCGTGAGGTTTTGTAAATCTCTGTGGTGTTGATGTTGGTGAGGGGGGCATCGGCGTCCGCCGGACGACCAAAGAAGGGGTTAAAGTACTGCCGCCGTACGTGCATGGCCATGACCAATTCTTCGAGGGCGGCGTTACCGGCCCGCTCGCCAATGCCGTTGATGGTGCATTCCAGCTGCCGAGCGCCGTTTTTGACGGCTTCTAGGAAGTTGGCGACGGCCAGACCGAGGTCATTGTGGCCGTGGACGGAGATGACGGCCTGGTCAACGTTGGGCACGTTTTCTGAAATGCCTTTGATCAGTCCGCCAAACTCGCTGGGGGTGAGGTAGCCGACGGTATCGGGGATGTTGATGGTGGTGGCACCGGCTGCGATCGCAACCTCCAACACCTGATATAAAAACTCAGGCTCTGAGCGACCTGCATCTTCTGGTGAAAACTCCACATCCGCCGTAAAGCCCTTAGCAAAGCGCACCATTTCGTCGGTAATGGCCAGCACCTGCTGCCGCGACTTCTTGAGCTTGTACTTCATGTGGATGTCAGAAGTTGCCAGAAAGGTGTGGATGCGACCACTGGCGGCCGGTTCAATGGCCTTGGCAGCGGCTTCAATATCCTTTTTGGTTGCGCGGGCTAAACCGCATATGGTCGGTCCGCCCGCGATGCCAACTTCACGGGCAATGCGCTGCACCGCTTCAAAGTCGCCGGGGCTAGCGTAGGGAAACCCCGCCTCAATGATGTCCACACCCAGACGAGCCAGCTGCCGAGCCACCGCCAGTTTTTCCTCAACATTCATCGTTGCGCCAGGGGACTGCTCACCATCGCGCAAGGTGGTGTCAAAAATTAAGACTCGATCAGGCTGTGTACTCATCGCAGGTTACCGCTAAAGGCTGCAAATTATATTATCAACTAGGTTTTATTGTAGTTGTTACACGGAGTGCTATTTGAGTCTTGGTTACGCTCAAGTTAAAGCAATACTTAAAATGTATTGCCGACAACTGGCGTTTTAACGGTCTCACCCCTGCCGCTCCCTCTGTAGTTTGAGTAACATCCGATCAATAGCTTCGAGCATGGTGTCAGGCTGATCAATCCAGACAAAGTGACTGCTCTTTTGAGCTGGCAAACTCAGGCTTTGGGTCGATAGCCTCATCAGGGCATGGTGCATTTGGGTCCAAAGCGTATCAGCGGTTTCCAGGGGGAGGGGTTTAAGCACTGGTGACGGGGTAAAGAAATGACTGGCCTTGATATTAATTATTGGCAACATGCCCAAATTATTAGCCTTACTGAGCTGGTCATTACTGGTGTGGATGCTCAATATTTCTCGGGCCATGGTGAACCTGTGTTTGGGGCGGACAAAAGACCGGAGGACGGGGGCGAGCTGGGGCTGGCTGTAGTACCTGAGTTTGGGACTGAGCACCTGAAACAGACCCAGCTGTTGAAAAATGCGAATAAACCCGAGGGCGGACCCCACCACAGATATTAAAAATCCAGCGGCAAATATGGTTTTCATAATTTGCAGACTGAGGGGCAGTCTAGACATCCCGTCTTCATGCAGACCGTCGGTCAAAATCAACCCCGCCACCTTGTCAGGATAGGTGTGGGCATAGAGACGCATGGTGTAACTACCCAACGAGTCACCCACCAAAACGTAGGGTGGCTCGATATTGGCCTGGTGCAACAGGGCGGCAAATTCCTGCATCATCTCGCCGCTATTGCGGGGGTTGGGGCGGTGGGACCTCC
>CALBPH010000320.1 GCA_937899365.1 uncultured Leptolyngbya sp. | reverse complement strand
GGTCAACCGGTGATTATATTAGGCCATTCCCTGGGCGCGTTGGTGGCGCTGACGGCCACCGCCCAGCACCCAGCCATGCCCCATCGGCTGGTTTTGCTCACCCTACCCTTAGCCCGTCAGGAGCTGGTGGCTGGCTGGCTGGATCGGCTGGCACGGGGAGTAGAGAGTCTAGTGGCCACACCGCTGCTGCTACGGCCCCTATTTTTAGTCGTGCGGCGACCGGGATTTATTCGCAAAGCGTTAACCAGCATCTATCAAACCCCTGAGCGGGTGGATGATCAGCTGGTGGACCTATTTACCCGACCCGCCTTGGAACGGGGTGCGGCGCGGACGCTGTGCTATCTGGTTAAATCGCGCACCCAGGCGGAGTTTAGCGATAGCACCGCCAACCTACTTCAACGGGTGTCTGTCCCTATTTTGCTCCTGTGGGGTACCCAGGATAGGGTTTTACCCACGGCCTGGGCCGACCAAATTCTCTCCTCAAACCCCGCCATCACCTACCGTGCCATCGAGGGGGCCGGACACTGTCTCTACGATGAAGTCCCTAGGGTAATAGACAGAGAGATCCAACGTTGGCTCAGCTCGCTGGACCAGATCTCCAGTCAGACACTTAAAACACCCCTATAGAGGAAATGCCGGTCCCGTACTGCTGCTGGGCCGATCCTTTAGCTGTCGCTTACGCAGACGGCGGATGGCAGCGGCCCGCCGTTGGATGGGTGACAGGTTTTGTTCTAACTCAATCACATTGTTTGATGTGGATGTCTCTGCCGTCTTTGGCACCCGATTGAGACACTGCTCTAAATTGCTGTAGTGGGCGTCGAGCTGGAGCGCGCGCTGCACTTCGTCTATGCGCTTAAACCGCTCCGAGAGATCGGTGGTCAGCATTTTTGCCAGCAGCCGCTCAAAGGGGCGGCTGATGTTAACCGAACGCTGCCAGTCTAGTTCCTGGGTGTTGGGGTTAATGTCAAACTCCAGGGGAGATTTACCCGAGAGTAAATATAAACAAGTGACACCCAGGGCATAGATATCGCTGCTGTAGGTGGGGCGCAGCGCCAGCTGCTCTGGCGGGGCAAACCCCATGGTGCCAACAAAGTGAGTGGTGGGGCTGGCGGCATGGTCACCGGGGTCATCATCGTGGTGAAGACATTCGCGGACGGCCCCAAAGTCTAATAGCACCAGGCGGTTGTCATCGCGACAGCGAATGATGTTGGGCGGTTTAATATCTCGATGAATAACGCGGTTGCGATGGATGTAGCGCACCGCCGGGAGAACTTCTTCTAAAAATGTTTTAACCGCAGGCTCTTTTTGGGCGCCGCCTTTACGAACTTCTCGGCTGAGGGTGTCGCCATGGACGTATTCTTGAACTAAGAAAAATTCTCCTTTAAGGGTGAAATAGTCCAACAGCATGGGCAACTGAGAGTGGCTGCCCAGCCTGCCCAAGATTCTGGCTTCGCGGCGAAAACGCTGCTTTGCCCGCTCCAGGGCAATGGGATGACTCACCTTGGGAAACAGCTGTTTGATTACACACAGGGGAGACCCAGGCAACATGCGATCGCGGGCCAAATGGGTTACCCCAAAACCACCCCGACCCAAAACGCGCACCACCTCGTAACGATCGCGAAAAAGCTGACCGGAGTCACAGAGTTTTTTGCTTAGACGGGGATCTTGGGAGTTTTGATCGGCCATGGGCAGAGGAAGCGGACGGATAAAGCCGCGGATCAAATGAACTACGCTGCTAGCGACAGGGTCCTATCAACAGATAGGGTCCCATCAATTGGGTGTCCGCAGTAACGGTCATTATATTTATTATTATTGCCTATCGGCTATCGGGTTGTAATCCACAGGGGTACCTCTATGTCAAAACTTAGCGGTTTTAAGTAGCTTTCGGCAACCAAAACTTAAATGTGCTGCCCTGATTTAGTTGACTGCTCACTTCAATGGTGCCTCCTTGAAGTTCCACTAAGCGTTTGCAGATGGCCAGGCCAATGCCAGTGCCGCCAGATCGTCGATTGCGGGAACGATCGGCGCGCCAGAACCGCTCAAATACATGGGGTAAATCGTCGGTGGCGATACCAATACCGGTGTCTTGGACCGCTAGCCACACCTGCTGGTCCTGGTGCCAGGTTCTGATAGTGATGGTGCCCCGATCCGTATATTTCAGTGCATTGCTTAACAAATTGACCAAAATTTGTTCGGTGCGAACAGGGTCAGCCGTAATGGTTGGTAGATTTGGAGAATTCTCTACGACTATTTGCGGATTTTCAGATTCTAGTTGCTGCTGGTCGCGAAACCGCTGGGTGACCTGCCGAATCAGAGGCGGTAACGCAACGGGCTGTCGTTGAATGGGCAGATAACCCGTTTCTAGTTTGGAGAGTTCTTGCAAATCTTCCACCAGACGCTGCAGACGCTGGGTCTCGCGCAGTAGACGTGCATAGGTTTCGGGGGTGGCGGGCAATTTTTGATCGGTGAGGGCTTCGAGGTAACCCCGGACAATGGTGAGCGGTGTGCGCAGTTCGTGGGATAGATCGCTTACCAGGTCCCGTCGCTGCTGCTCCACCTGCTCCAGGTCGCTGGCCATGCGGTTAAAGCTATGGCCCAGCTGATGGAGTTCGGGAATGTCCGATGGCGGCACCCGAGCCCCCCAGTCCCCCGCCGCAAACCGCTGGGTAATTTGCTCCTTGCGGGTGAGGGGACGAATAATGCGCCGGGAGAGGAGATAGCTGATACCGCCTGCCGCACTGCCCCCCAATAGCACAGACCAC
>CALBPH010000319.1 GCA_937899365.1 uncultured Leptolyngbya sp. | reverse complement strand
TCTTTTTTTCTCCGTCTAATTCTGCCGCTATAATGCTTTTTTTCTTATTATTTTGCGTTCTCTCTCTTAGCCCACACCTCAACTACAAACAACATCTTCTCTTACCTTCAAACATCGTATTAAACCGATGTGAAAGTTTCTGACATATTGGCCGATTCACCGCAATTCTAGCAGCAAACCCTAAAAACGGAGGTAGCGCTCAGGAAAATCTCAGAATTGCTCCTATGCTTGACTTGTTTTCATGACAATCAGCGCTTGTTTCTGAGATTTTCCTTAAAACTAAACGCATTGTTAAAAAAATCTTAGGAAACAGTAATAGTGCGTCCATTTTTGTTGAGATTCGATATGATATGTAAAGCTTGGCCATACAACAATAGCTAAGTCTAGATTTCGCTGTTTCTACATTGAGGTAATTTCCATGGAAGAGCAAAACAAGAGTGTTTCTGATGAGCAATTGTCTGATGATCAGCTAAAGGATGTTGCAGGTGGTAACAAGGTGCATGAGCAGCGCCTTGAGCACCTAGACAACCAGTCCAAGAGTGTTAAGGATATCCAGGCAGAGCGCCTAGATCAGCTTGACCAGCGTACCAAGTAGGTTCAAGCCTACTATTTAGCTGTAGTTACTTACAGTCTGAATTTTCTGCACTAGTGCTTAAACAAAAATAGCCTTGTTAAACCCCCAATGGTTTAGCAAGGCTATTTTTTTGCCATTTTTTTCTCAAAATACTGTTGGTGTTCGTCTGTTGCTAGCCAGTAAGTCGATGCGGCAACAATATTAGTGACAATTGGTTTGCTGTATTGGCTAGATACGGCTTGTTTTGACTGATGCGCTAGCCGCTGTTGTTCGTCAGTATGATAAAAAATCACTGAGCGATACTGTTCTCCCCGATCAGCTCCCTGCCGATTAAGACTGGTGGGGTCATGAATCTGCCAGAACGTTTCTAATAATGTTTCATAGTTGATTAACACTGGGTTGTATTCTACCTGGGCCACTTCAGCATGCCCCGTAATTCGCGCCAGCACATCTAGATAACAAGGATTTTCAAAATGGCCACCCATATAGCCCACTGATGTTTGGGTAACCCCCGATAGCTGACGGAATGCCTGTTCGGTACCCCAAAAGCAACCGGCTCCAAATGTGGCGATGGCAGTCATTCTCGGTAATCTCCGACGGTGTGATCTTACTGAAGGATAGGTGACGAACCATAACCCTCTTCTCTAGTAGTGTAACGGTCGATGAAACCAAAATAATTGTTCAAACTTAAAGCTCTAGTTACGGTGTTCTATCCAAGAGTTTGATTCAAGCTGTTTTAATAGGCTATTCATGTGGTTTAGATCATTGACCGCGGTTGTGTTGGTGGGTGCCCTTACTGGCTGTGGCGGCGGTGGCGGTAGCAGCACTGCGGAACCCGCAGCAGCATCCCCTACGCTAGAGGCAACACCTTGTACTACCGAATTAAGCGCTATTTTTGATGACCTGCTAGCGGTAACAAACCAAGTGCGGGCAGACAATGGAGTCTCGTCTCTGAAATTTTCGTACAGACTAGGTCAAGCAGCCCAGGGGCATGCAGAGGATATGGCTGAACAAAACTATTTTGCTCACCACAGTCCAGATAATTCGTCGACTATTGCTAGCCGCATCGAAGCTGCCGGGTACAAATTTAGTTTAGCAGCCGAGAATCTTGCAGCAGGCTATGACTCAGCAACAGATGTGGTAACAGCCTGGTTAAATAGCCCAGGGCATCGAGAGAACTTACTTAATCCGAACTACACCGATGTTGGGTTTGGATTGTTTTTTGATTCGGATCCTGGTGTTGCTCCCCAGGCTACCTTTGAAAACTACTGGGTTCAAGACTTTGGCCGACCGACCGACAGTAATACTGACACGGCAACCGCTTACAGTCCCGACAGATGCAGCATTGGTAATATTACCAGCGGCGACAATGCAGTCCTAAATGGAGCCGTCACAGCAAATGGATCAGTAAATCAACCCGGTAAGATTGATAAAGTCTCTCTAAAAGCAGCTGTTGCGTTGTCTATCGTGACAGATGATTCTGACAGTGAGCCCGTGAGCACGCCGGAGCCAGTCCTTGCTATGGGGTTACTATCCGTCGGATTGGGGCTAATGTTTTCTTCTAGAAAATGCTAAATGCCCTCAACACATTTACCTTATTTCTCTATTTGAGCGCGCACAGTCTCTGCTAAATATGCTCCAGATATGTAGCGCTTGTTTGGTAAAGCTGATGTTGGCCTATACTGCGTGTGATATGCCATAGGAATGGCATATCTAACCGAGCGGTTTGTCTTCTAAATCAGCAACGGCAAAAAAGAAGCCTATAACTCTGTTATAGTCTCCTGGCGAATCCTTATCTAATTGAAAATGAAAGTCAATTAGATTTGTCTCTAGATTAGTATATATAAAAATATTATTGGGTTCCATTCTTTTTAAGGAATGCCAAAAACGCACAAACCTCCAGCTGTACTCTGTCTGTAGATAAGGGCATATGCCTCTAATTCTGTAGCTTGTAAATTGAATACTAAATCTCGATTTTTCCTTAAATCAGGAAATCATGACCCTTTTTCTAGAGAGACTAACAGTAGTGTACAAAACTGATTAGGGCATAACCTGGGCGACGTCATAATTCAGCGTTGCGCTTTTTACTTGTCATACTTGACATTGATTTGCATCAACGCGATTATTTTTTATATCTGTTTCTAAACCTGGGGTGATTTTTGATTGCTCCAGGATACAAGCGGGTTG
>CALBPH010000318.1 GCA_937899365.1 uncultured Leptolyngbya sp. | reverse complement strand
GGCCATTTCCCCATGGAGCGGAATGGTGCGATTGGCGGGATATTCTGTCGAAGTATAAACATGACCCTGTACCTGGGTGCGGGGTGTAGACCGATAGGTATACGGCATGGGTGGATGGGCAACGGCTTGGATAAACCCATTAAAGTCTTCTGGGCCCTGTAGCTGAAAGCCTCGAAATAACACACCGCCATGGTGGTGTAGCCATTGGTTAATGGTGGTTTGGTTGTGGGCTACCCAGTCTGTCAGGCTCAAATCAGTGACAGGCTGTACTAACAACGGTAGGGTAGACTCCGGCTGTAGCGGAACTATTGTCACCAGAGACTCGGTTGCCAGACTCACTTTACGTCGCTGGCGTTTTCCCAGGGAGGGTTTAGGGCGGTTATTGGATGGCATACGTTACGAATCCTCCTGGCCTGAGTGAACGACTTTACGCCGCGTTTTACGAAGTTTCTTCAGATTACTTTTCGCTTGGGTTTGGGCCTGTTGTTTTTGCCATTGTCGTTCTAACTCCGTTAGCTGGGCTTGCCAGTCGCCCAGTGTGGCGTCAGGGTTATCCACTAGCCACTGTAGCAACGCATCTAGATGATGGAGCCAGCGATCGGTGACCTCAGCTGCAAAGCAGGTGCGATCGCTCATAATTTCTAACGTAACGTTTTCTCGGGGCAACACCCGCAGGGTCAGGGGATAGTTGTTATTTTGAACTATATCCACCGACTCAATCTCTAGATTTTCTTGGGACGGGTGTTCGGCTGGTGCGACTCGATAGTTTTCACATACGACCAGGCTTTCAAATAAGGAACTACCATTGGGAACGTCGCTCCAGCGTTGGATTTGATTAAGCGGGCTATATTCGTACTGGCGGGCCTCACTTTGCTGAGTTTGAATCGCCTGTAGCCAGGTCATAATATCGAGATCTGAGGTTATTGTTACTCGCACAGGCAGGGTGTTAATAAATAATCCCACCATTTTTTCAGCACCATGAATGCTTGGTGGGCGACCTGCCGTGGTGGCCCCAAAGACAATGTCTGGTTGACCACCACTGATGTGGTTAAGTAACAAGGCCCAGGCTCCCTGGAGTACCGTATTAAGGGTGAGATATTGGCGTCGAGCTAGGGTTTGCAGAGCCGTAGCTGTTTTTGGGTTTAAGGTAAGGCCCTGAATTTTATGATTGGGTGCTGCGCCTGGAGAGGGCCGATAGCCTAGGGGCGTGGGGGCGTGAAAACCTTGTAGGAGAGATGTCCAAAACTTTTCTGCAGCGACCAGATCCTGGCAAGATAGCCAGGAAATATAGTCTCGATAGGGGCGGCGGTCTTCTAATACAGGGATACTTCCTTGAGCTAGGCCCTCGTAGAGGCTAAAGATTTCTTGAATCACCATGGGCATAGACCACCCATCTAACAACATGTGGTGACAGCCCCAGATAATGTCGTAGCAGTCATCGGCCACACGAATCAGCGTGATCCGCATCAGGGGGGCAACGTGGGATGGCAGCCCTGTTGATAAATCCTGTTGCAGTAGGGTTTTGAAAGCCGTTTTCTGTTCTTCGGAAGATTTTGCTCGCCAATCATATCGCTGCCACGGCACCGTTACCTGCCGGTGAACGATCTGCAGGGGTTGCTCCAGATTTTCCCAAGCAAATGCTGTCCGGAGAATGGGATGACGATCGCTGACGCGTTGCCAGGTTTCTCGGAGGGCTTCCGTGTCGAGATTACCCCGCAAACGACACTGAAGTTGATTCATGTATAACGCTTCTTCAGGGGCATAGAGAGTGTGAAATAGAAATCCCTGTTGAATGGGGGTTAGGGGATAACAATCCTCCAGTTGGGGATAGTGCACCACCAGCTGATCTAAGGTGGTTTGATCGAGCTTGGCCAGGGGAAAATCGGAGGGTGTGTAGCCACCGGCTTCAGGACTTAGGCAGTGGTCTATCAGTGCTCGTATTTTTTGCAGATAGGTCTCGACCAGGGCCTTGACGGTGTTGGTCCGATACTGGTTGGGCCTGTAGGTCCAGCTTACTTGCAGCTGTTGGTCAATAATGCGCCCATCAATGTGGAGCTTATGGCCATTGTCTAAACGCTCTAGAGCGCCGGATGACGCGAAAACCGATGACGGTGCGACACCCAGATATGGGTTTTTACCGGTCTCATGGTAGCGGAAACTAATATCTACCGTTGGCATATCCACGTTTGACCCAGATGGCTCCAGGGTCAGATAGCGCCAAATTTCATAGTCTAAAACCTGATTCCATTGAGGTCGCAGCTGTTCTTTGATGGTTTTGAGGGCGGCCCCCAACGATTGGCAGTCAGTTAGCGCCAGCGCCATGGGACAGAAGCTGGTAAACAACCCCACAGTGCGTGATAAATCAATTTCCTTAAAGGCATGGGTGCGGTGGTTTACGGCCACATCCACCGTTAACTGGGATGCCCTCGCCCAGTCGTTATAGGTGAGTGATAGGGCTGTCAGTAAGACTTCGTGGGTGTGGGTTCGATACGCCGGTGGCACCTGTTGTAACAAGCTCTGAGTTTCTGTTGTGCTCAGACTCAAGGTGATTGTGCGACACTCTTCCAAGGCCTGCTTTTCAGAGGGAACGTCCCTGGGTATAGAACTCTGGGGCTGAGTAATGGACCACCTGTCTGACGGTATTGTTTGACTCTGGTCCTGCAGGTGTTTGGCCAACTGCTGGACTGACGATGTTTTAGCCTATAGCTGCAGTGGCTGTGTCTGCTGTTCTATGAGTGATTGCACATCGTCAAGGAGAATGGC
>CALBPH010000317.1 GCA_937899365.1 uncultured Leptolyngbya sp. | reverse complement strand
CCCGAGCGCCAGCCTCAGCACATCGCGGCCTCACACCAAGCGCCCCTTCCCATCGCACACAAACACCACCTCGGCACCGATATTGCCACCGCCACATCCGAAACCCCGCCTGATGTTAACGTTCTAGCCGATCTCGACATTCCCGGGCTAGAGGGCATTGATCTAAGCGAAGATCCGGGTATGGACAGCATCGATTCACCCACCATGGTGTTACCGATGAAGCTCACGGGCTTAGAAGATGCGGGCCAGTCCCATGTGGGTCAACAGCGCGACCACAACGAAGATAACTACTTTATCCAGTCCGCCCTCAGCCGTCAGGAAACACTATCAAGCCAAGCCTTAGACGCTCGCTGTGACTACATTCTGTGCGATGGCATGGGGGGTCACTCTGGGGGAGAAATTGCCAGTCAGCTAGCGGTGGATAACCTCAGGGCCTATCTAGATGAGCATTGGACATCAGAACTTCCGAGTGAAACAGAGCTACGCCAGGCCATTGGCCTAGCTAACCAGGTAATCTACGACAAAAACCAGGTAGAAGAACGTACAGGCAGTGCCCGCATGGGGACAACGCTAGTTATGTTGCTGGTTAAAGGCACCCAGGCCGTGACCGCCCATGTGGGCGACAGTCGGCTGTATCGCTATACCAAGCGTCTGGGGCTACAGCAGATTACCGTTGACCATGAAGTGGGCCAACGAGAAATAAAACGCGGTGTGGAAGCGGCCATTGCCTACGCCAGACCCGATGCCTACCAGCTGACTCAGGCCCTGGGTCCCTGTGGTCAAGATGCCCTTGACCCCGGCTTTAACTATCTGAACCTGACCGAAGACACGCTGCTGCTGCTGTGCTCCGATGGTCTCAGCGATGACCGGCTGCTAGAAACCCACTGCTCTACCCACATTGAACCTATTCTCAGGGGTCATAAAGGGATTGAAGAGGGCGTGGCTGATCTAATTGAGTTGGCCAATGAGCACAACGGCCATGACAACATTACGGCCCTGGTGGTGAAGCTAAAGGTTAAACCCGATCTCTCTAAGCTCCAGTCTATTTAGGCAATTGTTGGTAGGGATGTTGCATGCAACACCCCTACCAACAATTGATAAAAATACGCCCTAAGACAAATAGGTATACTGGCTCAAACTCTCCTCATAGTTTTGCAACAGCAGCTGGGCCTCAGTGAGGGTAATTTGTTTCTCCTTAAGGGAGACTTCGGACCGGCGGCGAATTTGTTCTACTAGATCCTCAGAGTCATACTGCACATAGCCCAGCACCTCTTTCATGGTGTCTCCTTTGACCACATGTTCAATGGTATACCCCTGGGGAGTCACCTCAATATGCACCATGTTGGTATCCCCAAAGAGATTGTGCAAATTCCCCATGGTTTCTTGGTAGGCACCATTGAGAAACATCCCCAGATAGTAGGGCTCTCCTTGCTTTAGCTCATGGAGTTCCAACACCGATTTAACCCCGTGTAAATCAATAAACCGATCAATTTTGCCATCGCTGTCACAGGTGAGATCTGCCAATGTCGCCCGACAGGTGGGTTCTTCATTCAGACGATGGATCGGCATGATGGGAAATAGCTGATCAATCGCCCAGGTATCGGGCGCCGATTGAAACACGGAGAGATTCATGTAGTAGATAGAGGCCATCATTTTTTCTAGATTAGCCATATCATCAGGAATATAGGTCTCCTGACGCAGTACCTGGATAATCTTCTGACAGCAGGCCCAGAAGAGATTCTCTACCCGCGCCCGCTCGGTCAAACTGAGATAGCCAAAGTTAAACAGACTCGTAGCTTCTCCTTTAAACTGCTCGGCATCATGGAAAACCTCTTGGTAGTTTGTAGAGTTAATGCTTTGATAGGCCTCGTAAAGCTCTTTGAGAATGGCATGATCCTCTGATGATGGCTCAAACGGTACCTGGGGGCGCACCTCACTACTCCCAAGCACATCAAACACCAACACGGACTGATGGGAGGCAATGGCCCGACCGCTCTCGCTGATTAGGGTGGGTACGGGCAACTCCTTGCCAGAGCAGGCTTCTTTTACCTCCGCAACAACATCATTGGCATAATTTTGAATACTGTAGTTTTTAGAGGCAGAAACATTAGTCTTAGAGCCGTTGTAGTCCACCCCAAGACCGCCACCCACATCCAGATATTGCATATTGGCCCCGAGACCAGCCAGTTCCACATAGATTTGGCAGGCTTCTCGCAGGGCGTCTTTGATGATGCTAATGGATGACATTTGGGAGCCAATGTGAAAATGAAGCAGCTGTAGACACGACAGCATATCAGCCGCTTTTAACTGTTCCACCACTGTCAAAATTTCAGGAATAGTCAAACCAAATTTTGCCCGGTCACCGGCGGAGCCACCCCAGCGGCCCACCCCCTTGGTGGAGAGCTTGGCCCGCACCCCCAGTTGAGGACGAATATTGAGTCGTTGGCTGATCTCAATAACCAGGGGTAGCTCGTCTAGCTGTTCTAAAACAATCATGGGCTGCTGGCCTAGTTTTTGGCCCAACATGGCGGTTTCCAGGTAGGCGCGATCTTTATAGCCGTAGCATCTCAGCAAGGCTCCGGGGGTGTTTAAGGAGGCCAGGGCAATCATGAGTTCAGGTTTAGACCCCGCCTCTAAGCCAAATTGATAAGGCTCCCCAAACCTGACCAGATCTTCTACTAAATGACGTTGTTGGTTGCATTTGACGGGAAACACCCCCCGATAGCGGCCGTCATAGCCATATTTGGTAATCGCTTTGGCAAAGCAGGAATTGAGTCGTTCGATGCGGTCTTCTAAAATGTCGGAAAAACGAACCAGAATCGGTAGCGATAGTTTGCGCACCTGAAGTGCCTGGATCAGCTCGTGTAAGTTTAAGGACCCGCCTCGACCGCCCTGGGGTGAAACAATCACATGACCCGCAGCTTTAATGGAAAAATAGGGCTCTCCCCAACCGTTAATGCGATAGAGTTCTTCGCTATCTTCGATGGTCCACGAAGAGCTCTCTGAAGAGAATTTATCGGTGGGGTGTAGTTTTGATTTAGCAGCGGTGTGTACGTCATGCTGACTGACTGGGGCTGAGCTCATCAAAGTATTTCCTTTAACAAAGGTGTAATGATAGTTTAAATTTATCCCCAGCTTATCTGTATGGTCTCAGTAAGTCTGCATTATTTAGACACTGAGCTACGGTCGCTAGACGTAGATTACTCGGCACACTCATGGTCGTTTCTAATTTGGAGAATGGGCTGATCGATACGAAGGACATGATGTCAGGACTTGTTTAGATCACCCCAGACCGAGAATCAGCAACGGACAATCATTTATCAGACAATTTGTACAAAGGGATACATTCACTCTATGAAAACACGCACAGCCCAAATACCGGTTGTCCCTGCCTTGGCAGTTGATTTTCTAATTGTGCTGGTGGCGGCTATTGCTGCTTTTCTCTTTAGTCAAGCCGTGAATCTAGCGTTGTCATCGGAGGCGATTAATCAAACGCTGCAGGCTCCCCCCCAGCTACTGGTGGTGGTATCTAGCTTGATGATTCCAGTGATCTACATCGTGCTTGATGTGATGAATGCGGCGGGCAATCGCCTAAAGCTCCCCTTTGCGGGCAGCCGTAAACGAGCCCAGCAAATCTACGCCAGACGGATTCATTTAGGACTGTTGGCCCTGTATTTTAATGCGATTTTAGTGGCGCTCTGCTGGTCGGCCTCGGCCATGCCGGTCATGTCCAAAATTTATTTGGCTGCTGTGTTTGCGATCGCAATCTACGCCCTGGGTCAGAGCATCCCCTCCACCAAGCTGAGCTTTACCCTGTCGGGGGTGCTGTTTGTGATTGTGCTGCTCGCCACCCAGACCTTTATCATTACCAAAACCCAGGCCGAGGCCGAACAAGCCGGTGAGGAACTGCGAGAACGTCTGGGGGGAGGGGCTCCCGACAATGACCAGTAGGAATGACCAGTAGGAATGACCAGTAGGTCTGTTACCTAAGAAAGCTCCACCACCGCCTGATTTTGAGCCAACAC
>CALBPH010000316.1 GCA_937899365.1 uncultured Leptolyngbya sp. | reverse complement strand
AGTTACGATAGATTACCGTAGAGCGGGCAATGTGCAAGTCATCGGTCACCAGCAAAATTTTCGGATTAGACGGGTCCTCAAATGGAAATAGCAGCTCGGTATAAAACGCATTTTCCCAGGTGCTTCGAGAACAGCCTTCACTGCTCAGGTGAGCATCCGGCAGCCCCATCTCTTTCGCTGCATTCACCAGCAGGTCGGCATCCGCAACGCCACTCATAAACACCTGGGGAGCCCGCCCTTCTTCCCACAGTTCCACAGCGGCCGCCGCCCGAGACTCAGTCGTGTCTGGACCGCGCCCCAACACCACAATGGCATCAACCGACTCACCCGTATCTGGCTGAGTAACAATGAGCTGCAACGTCTTGTATACCCACCACGGCGATAGCCCCACAACCAGCAAAACACCCACTAACCATCGACCCGCCTGACGCACCCATGGATAAAAAATATGGTGACAGTCTGTACATTGATACGGTTGGGGAAATTTAGCCTGTGCTCCATGCTTTTGCACTGAGCGATGTTTGCACTTAGGGCAACGCATAAACGTGACGAAGATGATGAACCAACAAAGGTGCCCACTCTGTTGAATGAGCACCTTGGAATAGATACATATTAGACCTGGAAAAGTCAGGGTAGCGTCAGCTCAGAACGCGGGTCCTGATAATGTCTCTTAATGCCCAGCATTTTGATTAACAAACTCTTGCGGCCCAGCGTAGCCAGATGCCGCAGCTAGGGATTGTAGTGACTGAACACCCGCATAGGTCTGACCGTTTATCTCCCATGTTGGGTAGCTTTGCACGCCGGCAGCGCGGCAAGCATTGGGCTGAGGATCTATCCCTTCTTCATCACACTCTACATAGGTCACATGATCAAAGGCTTGCTTACCAAACAGCGTTTGTTGAGCATGACAGTGGGGACACCACCAGGCACCATATTTCTTGGCACCAATGTCGGTCAGGTGCTTAGCCAGGGCAATCTCGGAAGCACCAGAGTCAGTTTCAACCACAGGCGGTGGATTACCGGCAGTAAAGGTATTTGGATTTTGGGCGTAGGCGTATAAGCCAGTAGTGGCAATAAAGGCGACCAAAGCAACCGATATACCCGGTAACAACAGCTGGCCCAAGCTTTCCCAGCGATTACCCACCAGCGTCAGCCCCCATAAACCAACAGTGAGAACTGCTGACACCATGCAGGGAATGCAAGGTTCTTGCAAAACGGCCAACATAATATAGAGCAAATAACCACTAAAAATGGTCATCGCAATACTGCCAATGAATAATCCTATCCAGGTGGGTCCTTCTAAGGACTTATTTTTGGTGACGACGGGGCCAATGGCACATGCCCCCATCAAGCCATAGGCGATGGCTCCTAAAAGAGGCAGGGAAAGACCGCCTAGTTGCACATAGGCACTGCCTGCCAGGGCACTATTGCCCTTAGCCATACAGCCAACGGATAAGAGCAGTCCAGCCGTAGCTACGCCAGTCAGTAAATAACGAGAATTACGATGGATCCAGGTGGTCGGTTGTTTACGTTTGCGTGCCATTTTTCTAAAGATAAAAGAGATAGATCTAAAAGTTGTTGCTATTTGCCGGTTGATTCCTGTAGGGGCGTTCCATGGAACGCCCCTACAGGAATCAAATACCCTCAATGGCATAGGCCAAGGTCTGCAATTCCGTCGTCGGCAAATCCGCCACCACGGCATAGAGGTAGTCGTCATCGCGCCAAAGCACAATGCCAGTCCCATCGGGCTGTTGTAATGTCAGCTGAGCTGACTGCAACTCAGGGAACTCCTCATCGGCCAATGCCAGCTGATAGGCGGATACGGTTTTATCCATTGGCAGCTGATAGGTAAGCCGCAGCCCTGGGTTATCACCAAGCTGGCAGTTGCTGCCCCCCAACAGCATTCCCTGCTTTGCAGGCAGTAGGGGTAGTGCCGCCACAGTGGTTTGAAACCCTTGCAATAGTGAGGGAATGTCAGCTGGTTTCTGGACAACAAAGTCAACGGGCCCTTTGGGGTTTACCAAAGACTGCTGGTGGTCTTGCAACAGCTGACTCAGACCTGACCAGGTTTGAGTTATATCGGTTTGGGCCAGCTCGGACTGGGGGCGTTGGGCTTGTAAACTGCGAACCTGATCGCTGAGGTGAAGCGTCGCTAAACCAGAAACGATGGCAACTGCAGCGGCGGCTGTCGTCATAGCCCAGGGGAGTCGTAGCTGGAAACGGCGGCTGGTTGGGGGAGGCACGGAAGCACGTTGGGAGAGTTCGGCTTGGGCCGCGGACAGGATTTGCGATCGCAACCCATCCTCCGGATCCGCCTCATCTAACCCATAGGGCATCATTGCCAACACCTCTTGCAATGAGGTCACCTCGGCCTGTAATTCCGGCAGCTGCAGTAGCAAAGACCGAAACTCTTCAGCTTCTGCCGAACTTAAATCGCCTAGCACATAGCCAGCAATCAGCTCTTGAATCTCTTGAGGAGAAAGAGGTCTGGGCATTATAGATCCTCCCTCAGTACATCCAACTGCTTACGTAATTGCAGCAGCCCCCGCCTGGCCCAGCTCTTGACCGTCCCCAACGGCACCCCCAGTCGTTCAGCAATATCCCGCTGGGACTGTCCCTCGTAATAACTCAGCTCTAACACCTCTCGCTGTTGCGCCTTTAAGGTAGTCAGAGCGGCACGTACTAGGGCGCGTTGTTCTTGCTGGGTTATATGCTTCATAGGTGTCACCGAGTCAACACCAGACTGGTTGTGATGCCATTGATTCAGGTATTTTTTCTGGGTCGATTGAGCCCTCAACCGATCAATCACCCGAGAACGGGTCACGGTGGTCAAATAGCTAGCCAGAGAACCACGATGGGGCCGGTAAGAACGAGTACGCATCAAACTCAGAAACACTTCTTGGGTTAAGTCCTCAGCTTCCCCTATCCGGCGCAGCCCTTTCATAGCAATGCCGTACACTAAGCTGCCATAGCGATCATAAAGAACACCCAAAGCAGACAAGTCCCCTTCCCACAGGCGAGCCACCAGAGTCCCGTCGGCCTCACGTTCCATCACAGATGTCCCATCTACTGCCTGAACCACAACCCTACTGATCAGTTTTCAATAGGTATACGGCTGCCAACTACTATCGGATTCACCTATCGGATTCACCCACCCAAAAAAATCAAAAACAGGGAGAACTCGCGTCCTAACCCACCGACGTCACAGCCCCATTTATAGGGATTGCTAACCATATACGGCTGCCAACGGGCATCGGATGCACATCTAAAAACAGAAAAAAGCCGTTGAAGAATAGAAACAAAAAAGGGGAGAACTCACGCTCTCCCCGATTGGCTCAATTCATCTGTGTGCGCAGTTGAGGTTCCTAGGCAGTCTGCTTACGCTTGCGGCTTGCAGCCACAAAACCACCCACAGCCATAAGACCCAAGATACTTCCAGGCTCAGGTACATCTTCCACAACGTCTTCCACCAGTTCTACGCGGAAGCGAGCCACCTGGTAGTCAGGTGCTGTAAAGTCAGCACCTGTAAAATTCAGAGGTAGACCATTGAGAGCACTAGAATCGGTGGTACTTAAAATTGGGCCGCCAGGTATCAGACCAGGATGCTCTGTGACAACACCATTCTCATCAGTACCTGTATTAGGAGCAGCCTGCCCCAAGAAAGCGGTGCTAAACGGCAATTCATCATTGACTTCAGTACCACCGTCAAGCACTTCGCTACCTAAAACAACAAAATCAGCACCCAAGAAATTACCAGCATCATCAAAGATTTCATGGGCTAAGGGATTGCCATTAGCAATGAAGGCATCATTACTAGGAATCACCATGGACGCGTAGCTAAAGTACTGATTAGTCGCAGGATCTACATCCAACAGGAAGCTAGTCAGCTCACCAGGCTCCAAAGGCGGAGGACCATCACTGAGTAACGTCGCTTGGACACCAGCTGGCTCCTCAGCTGCAAAGGCATTCGTGAGCTCAGTTGTGTCGCCGTCCTCAACCAGGGACTCTAATCCAGGAAAGCCATCTAGCGATTCATTCCGGTTGTAAAGGTCAAAGGTACCATCGTGAAAACCGACCCATGCTGGAGTTAGAAAGCCACCGTTAATGGGTGCCAGATTTTCAACAGTCACCCTAAGTGTGGCAGCAGATGCAGCTGTCGCCATTGTTGTCACGGCTCCCAAACCGAGCACAGCAGCCGTAGCCACCTGCTGGCGAGAGAAAATAGCAAACATATTCATAGTTAGAGTGATAAGACTTCAGTGGAAATACAAGAGCCTGACCTGTGGGTGGTATGCCTCCCAAGCAATTAGAGACATCCACATTTGACACAGGAAGGTCATCCCCCTGAGAGGATTCTTGGTGAGAGGGGTAATTTTGCGCTGAGGTAGCTTTGAGAAAGCAGTGAGAAGTTTGTAACAAAGCTAAGGAAAACCTGAGAAAGTACTGAGAAAACGGCGAAAACCCAGGCTAAAAGAAGCTTTTAGGTTTGCACTGAAAATTTGGAATAGGAATGAGATAGTAATACCAAATACACACTGGGATTCTTCATGGCTAAACACCCCAAGGAAACACTCACATTACTGAGTCAACATGGTTGCTTTGGCGGCACCGTCAGTATCTATAGCCACCCATCTGAGCAGTGCCAATGCACCATGAAATTTTCCGTCTTTGTACCACCACAGCATCAAAGCAAACCGATACCAGTTCTCTACTACTTATCGGGATTAACCTGCACTGAGCAGAATTTTATGACCAAAGCTGGAGCTCAGCGTTATGCAGCCGAACATGGGCTCATGCTAGTCGCTCCAGACACCAGTCCTCGTGGTGAAGCTATCCCTGATGAAGAAGGCTGGGATTTTGGTAGCGGTGCTGGGTTTTATGTAGACGCCACCGAAGAGCCCTGGGCCAAAAACTACCGCATGTATAGCTATGTGACTCAGGAGTTGCCAGCTTTAATCCATGGCAACTTTGCTGTTGATCCTGAGCGTCAGGGCATTTTTGGCCATTCAATGGGAGGCCATGGAGCCCTAGTGTGTGGTCTACGGAACCCAGATAGCTATCAATCAATCTCGGCCTTTGCACCGATTGCCGCCCCTAGCCAATGTGTCTGGGGGCAAAAAGCACTGGGTAAATATCTGGGCTCTGATCGGTCTACCTGGAGTGCCTATGACGCCACCGAACTGGTGAAGCACCATGCCCAGACACATCGTCATATTTTGATTGATCAGGGATCGGCTGATGCATTTCTAGAGCAGCAGCAGC
>CALBPH010000315.1 GCA_937899365.1 uncultured Leptolyngbya sp. | reverse complement strand
TGTGGGCTGCAATGGCTGCTCTAGACTCAGCTGCCGTTGGGGGGCCTTGGCCGGGAACCTGGTCTGTTCATCCTTAATAAAACCAGTGCCGCCGAGCAGAAGATCGAGATGGGCCGTGGGCGCTGTTTGAATCAGACTAGCGGCCAGGCGAGTGAATTCGACCACAAAGTGATAGTCCTGAATCAGCCAGGTATTAAACTGTTGCGGTTGAATAGTGCCCTGCTGGCTCTGGGTTAGGAAGGGATGAACGGTGGCAGCTTGCCACTGGGCTGGGTATTTGTCGAGGAGCTGTTGGCAGGTGAGGGACATGGGGTATGAGGGAATATGGGGGCTGTGGCGTTCTCAGCTGGACGTTTCTTGACCTGCCCGTGTCTGGGGCAAGAGATTTTTTAGACGCACCTAGCGCGATAGATGCTCATCCAGCCATTGGACGAGATCGTTCA
Source organism: uncultured Leptolyngbya sp. (assembly GCA_937899365.1). Lineage (GTDB taxonomy): Bacteria > Cyanobacteriota > Cyanobacteriia > Phormidesmidales > Phormidesmidaceae > Leptothoe. Next base: position 4,822 of record CALBPH010000315.1, on the reverse strand, counting down.
TGACCTGATTACGGTCTAGATCATTGTGGGGTTCGTGGTAGCCGCCGGGGTAGATTTTTAGGGTTTTGTCGGTGGTGATGCGGGCAAAGATTTCTTCGCTGCCTCTGACGTCGTTAACTTTATCGGCACTGCCGTGGACTAGCAGGATAGGCACCTGAAGCTGGGAAACGTTGCGGCGAACGGCGTCTATGGCGACCAAACATTCCGTTCCCCAGCGCACCGTCGCCATCGAATGGGTGAGCGGATCATCCTGGGTCTGATTGACCACCGCCGGGTCACGGGATAGGGTTTCTGCCCCCGCACCCACATCCATGGAAAACCGGGGCCACACACCGGACAAAACTCGAGCAATTGCCACCAGATAAGGTTTGGCGATACCAACAGGACGAATGGGGGGACCGCTGATGATGATGCCGGCCAAATCTTGAGGAAAGTTGAGGGCAAAGTCCAACACAATCAGCCCGCCTAGACTGTGGCCTAGAACAAACAGCGGCAAACTGGGCTCATGGAGTCTAATCTGAGCAAGAAAAGCGTGAACATTATGACGATAGTCTTGCCACTGGTTAATGTGGCCGCGCTGTCCTTCGGAGCGACCATGGCCCTGGTTGTCAAACCCAAACACGGCATAGCCTGCCTGGGTAAGGGCGGTGGTGACGGTGCAGTAGCGATCGCAATGCTCTCCAAACCCATGGACTAACGCAACAACGGCTCTGACGGCACCTGGGGGATACCATGCCTGATAAAACAGCGATAGCCCTTGGGCACCGCGAAACCTATTTTCTAGCCGAGGAACTTGAACCACAGTCATAACAGGGAAATAAACGGGAGAACCACTGCCCAAGAGCAGTATTTTAGGCGGTCATAGATGCTAACTATAGGATTTCAACCGTGCCCTGCTGACCATCAATGCGCACCCGCTGGCCCGTGTGCAATCGTCGGGTCACATCGGCCACATCCATGACGGCTGGAATCCCATATTCCCGAGCCACAATGGCCCCGTGGGAAAGTTGTCCCCCCACTTCAGCGATCAGGCCACCTAAGTTTGCCAGTAGTGGCGCCCAGCCCGCATCGGTGTACGGCACGACCAAAATAGTATTTTGATCAGTGGGCACAGCGGTATCCAATGTGGTAAGCACCTGGACGTTGCCTTCTAGAGTGCCTGGACTTGCACCGATACCCGTTAATAGTCGTCCAGTTTGTTTAGGTGTCCTAGGGGCTATGGACAAAGCGATAGGGTCTTTGCCGTAAACCAGATAGGGCGTTGCCCAACCATGGTTTGCCTGGTGCTGCTGACGACGGATCGCAATTTTATCAATGGGTTGATGTTGGGCATCGGGCACTGCAAGGGCCGAGGACGTTCCCCACAGTTTGACCTCGGGCCAGGTCAGAAAAAAGATATCCCCCGGCTGACTGAGACTATGGTTGTCGATGTAGTGGCGTTCTAGAGCTAAAAAACAATCTCTCAGCTCAGCCAGCAACCGGTTATAAACCTCTGCTATAGACCCTTTTAGATCTAAGCGAGTTTGCACCTGGCGCTGCTTCCAGCTTAGTTTAACTGGGCGGGCACTTTGGGTGGGTGTAGGTGGCTGTTTTAGAAATGTAGCCAAGAGATTTTTGACCGGGGCCGGCTGCTCTCGCCATGTAGGCACTGAGATATCGGTGGCCACTTCACTTAAATAACCATAGGTGGCGAGAACATCCTCTAATTGTTCAAACAGTTCAGCACTATCGGGTAGCTGAGCCAGGGCATCCAGCAGGTCGCCATTATCCTCAGGCACGGTTTCTAACTGCGCCACCAAAGACGACTGCTGTTGAGCAACGGCTTTAATCGCCTCAATTGCTGCGATTTCGGGATTAGAGCGATAGTTGAGCTGTAGGCTATCCACCTTGAGCACAGCCTTGCACAGCGCAAAACTCAAGGGGCCAAGAATATTGTAAAACGTCGCCTTTTCGAGCAAGGCAAAGATAGTTTCTATCTGTTGTTTAATTTTATCAGGAGGGAGTGTATGGGGAGATTTTAGAGAAGCTAACCCCGGTTGAAAATGCTCTCGATGATCTCGCTCAAAGGTTTTAACTAACTGCCATTCTCGGGTTGCTAGCTTCGTTAGCCCTGGCAGGTTACGCAGGGTGGTTGTCACAGGCGGACGGCTAAATTTGGCACCCCGGGTGAGAAACTCTAAACTCTCGGAAGGTAACCCCATGCGGAGAAAAATGTCCCCTAGCAGGGTGGCGTTGAAGTAGGCATGGGAGCGATGTAGCATGGCCGTCTGGGAAAAATCTAAACCGGCGGCCCGTTTGCCCAGCACAATGGTAAATAAGTCTCCCCAAACGCCACAGGTAAGGGGCTGGTTGATGGACCAGGTGAGGGGGTGAATCACACCGGGAATGACCTCGGCTGCAATTTTGCGGGTCCAAAGGGGAATCAGGGTGGTAATGGGACGGCTTTGCAATACCCAAATTTGTTCTCCGTCATAGGTCCATTCCACATCTTGGGGAATGTCGCCAAAGCGCCCTTCGAGATGGCGGGCAAGGTAGGCAATTTGTTGGATCAGACGATCGGGAATGGGATCATGGATTTGTAGAGGCGTTCCATGGAACGCCTCTACATCGCCGCCATTGGATTCCATGGGTAGGTCAACCGCCTCGGACAACTGCCAATCGTCACCGGGTTGCCTATCCTCAGGGGTGATGGTGACGTGGTAGCGCCGGGGGGTCATTTGCCCCGAAACCACCTGGCTAGCGGGACCGGGTAGGGCCTCAATCACCACATCATGGCCACAGCGGGCAATGGGGTCTCGGCTAAAGGCAACACCGGAGACAACACCGTGAATTTGCTGCTGCACCAAAACATTCATGGGAGCATCGGGGAGCCCCAGGTCCTGACGGTAGCGAACGGCACTGGGGCGATTGTAGGCTTGAAAACAGGTTGCGATCGCACCCTTCAATCCCTCCTGACTGACCTCATCCGTCACCGACACTTACTGCCCAGCGTCAGACGCCCCCAGCCCGTCTTCACCCACTGCCGAAGAGCGGGCTACCAAGGGCTGCTGGACCGAGGGCTGACACAGCGCTAACAGCGCCGCTGGATCGTCCCCTGGCCGCAGAATATAGCCCATGGGCACCGGATAGCCCCATGCTTTCAGCTGGGATAGGGTAGCAGCTTTATTCCCCACCACAGCCGGGTCTAGTATCTGGTCTAATGCTTGCAAAGCCGACTCTCCTCGAAAAAAGCGAAACAGTCGTCGTGACTCGGTGCGGGTGCCCTGGGAAGGCAGCTCTAAATCGTCCGGCAGCTTCTGATTAATCCAACCAATCAGCGTCATCAAACAGGCAACGGCCATCAGGCGCATGCCATCATTGTGAACCAGTCCTGTCAAAACCGGCAGCAGCACGAGGGCAAACACCCGCCCCTGCTTACGCTCCCGCAGCACCGTAAACGCAACTAAGCTCAGCAGCCAACCCAGCACCGCCACCAGCGGGTCGTAGACCAAAAAGCCCCAGCTGACATTCGTCACCCCCGCCCCTCTGGCCAGCCAGTAGCGACCCATCACCAGGGCCATGAGCGCCACCACCGGCCAAATCGGGTCTACCGGAAAAAACTGCCGGGCTAAGAGTACCGCCCCAATGCCTTTAAATGCTTCCAAGCATACGGCCCCGATGCCCACCACCGTGCCACCGTGGTAGAAGGCCGCTGACACCCCAACATTGCCAGTGCCAATCTGCGATAGCCGTTGGCCAGTGGCTAGCTGCACCCACCACCCCGTCAGCGGCAGACCGCCTAGCAAGGGACAAAGTATAAAAATTAGCAGTGCGCCCCACACTTGCTCCATGGCTATGGCGAAACTTTAGAGGATATGTCTATCTGACCATCAGTCAGGAGAATTGTGGGTAATCCTTAAGCTCAGCCTTAGCAATGGGGCTGGGAAGCAAACCACACTACTGCCAATAGTCTTCACACACCAGGCGCTCTGTCTCACTGAGATCTCCATAGGCCAAGTAGTCTGACAGCCATTGGCACCCCTGGCGCATCAAATCTTCCAGGCATAAATTCCAGAGGCGGACTTGGCCATCGGCACCGGCTGACGCTAAATGCTCGCTGGTGTGGTCAAAGGAGGCTTGCCAAATAATGCCTCGGTGGCCGGTCAGCGTATGCAGTAACTGACCGTCGGGGAGTTGCCAAAATCTCAGGGTGCCGTCATCGCTGGCCGAGACAACAACATTGCCCCCCAGGCCAAACGAGACACTACGGACCCAGTCGTGATGACCGCGCAGGGTGTGCATTAATTCACCGTTGTGCCAGAGACGGACAGTATTGTCACTGCCGGCTGAAGCAATGGTTTCACCATCGGGGGACACCGCAACGGCCCAGACGCTGCCAGTGTGACCCAGAAAAATATCTCCGGTTTGGTTGGTAAAGCTGCCGTCACCGGTAATGAGCCCATTTAGGGACCATCGCCGCAGGGTACCGTCTTCGCTACCCGACACTAAATAGCGACCGTCAGGGCTAAAGTCGACGGTCCAGACGGTGCCCTCATGACCACACAGCTGACCCAGGGGGCTGCCATCGGCATACCAGAGGCGGATGTTGCGATCGCTACCCGCCGAGGCTAAATAGGTGCCATCGGGGCTAAATTTGACTGACCAGACGGCGTTGTGATGCCCCTGAAACGTACACAACGGCTGACCATCTGGGGTCCAGAGCTTGACGGTATGGTCGGCACTAGCAGATGCGATCGCACCGCCATCCGGGCTCCAATCATCGCTATACTCACTGCTGGTATGGCCATGGATAGTGTGGCCATTTTCTCGGTTATTAGCGTCC
>CALBPH010000314.1 GCA_937899365.1 uncultured Leptolyngbya sp. | reverse complement strand
GAACAATATCTCCAGCCTCTAGAGTCAAATCAATATCTGACAGTACTGCCTTGCGTAACTTACCACGCCCAAAGGCGTAATAAAGCTGCTTAGTGGCCACAACCGACGACATTAAAATACCTCCGCTGGATCAGCAGAGCGTAGTTTATTTATGGCGATTACCCCCGACACACCACACATGACCAGGGTGAGGACAAACACCTGAATAGCAACAGCGGCTTTCATCGTCAGAGGCACTCGTGTGATTTGCACCAGCAATTGATACACCCCATAGGAAGCAAAATATCCGGGGATAAACCCTAATACTGCCAAGACAATGGCTTCTTGTAAAACCACACCAATCAAAATTCGATCAGAATACCCCATCGCCTTAAGGGTGGCATATTCTGATAAGTGATCGCTGACATCGGTATACAACACCTGATAGACAATGACCACACCGACAATAAAGCCCATGATTGCCCCAAAGTTAAGGACCTTGCCATTGGGCAACGAAGCGCGAAAGGCTTGTTCGGACTCGGCTAGTTCAGTTTGGGTTAGCACTCGAATAGATTTGGGTAAAACTGTCTGGAGTTGAGATCGCACCTGCTCTATATTGGCAGTAGGCTCCAACGTCAAACATCCTACACTCACGAAATCTAAAACATTCTGGCCATACCACTGCTCATAGTTCCAATCACTCATAACAACATGACCATTGTCAAAGAGAGTGCTACCCAGGCTAAAGAGACCTGCCACATATACCCGCTGATTATCCATTAAGGTAGAGACAGTTTCCTGTTGGTTAAATTGCTCAACAATTGGACCCAGCTTCTCTTGCCCCAGACGATCATAAAGTACAGCCCCTGGTCCATTAAGACGGTCTATCTGCTGATTAATTTCTGGAATAGCAAGTACGGGTTGAGTTGGGTTAAAGGCTAAAATCTTAACCTGGTTCGGAAACAATTCAAATTCAAAGTCTTCTGTCTCAGATATTGATAAGTCTTGAGGATTCAACCAATCAGACAATTCGATATACAAGGGGCTAGCCGTCTGCACCCCCTCGACAGCATTGGCTTGATAAAGATAAATCTTAGGAAAATAGCCCCGTTCAATCGTAGGTGTATAGGCCGACACCAAAAATAAATCTCCTTGCAGGTGATCCGGCACCAGGGTAACACCGTCAAACAACATGTCTCGCAGCCCTAGCTGGGTAAAAATTAGAATATTGGAGAAGGCAACTCCCGTCATTGCCACCAACAATCTCATTTTTCGATGGGTCAACTGAGCCCAAGCCAGAGGTTTGCGAGCTTGCCAATAGGTCCTAAGAGACATTATTCTCTCTCTGCCTCCTTTATTCTTCCTGATGTTGCAGTTCCTTGAACCTCTGCAACATCAATCTCCACACGCACCTGCATATTGGTCAAATTGGCGACCTTAGGGCTGTCCTGTTTCCTGATCTGGATGCGCACTTCAACCACCCGCTGGTTTTCATCAGTGGTGGGATTTGTGGACCCATCGGAGAGACTGCGAGCACCGATTTGCAAGCCAATATGGTCCACCGTGCCACGGATAGTACCGTCAAAACCACCGTATTCACTAGCAATGGTGGCAGGTTGACCAATAGCAACACGGGTGATGTCTGTTTCGTAGACTTCTGCGATCGCAACCATCTCTCTCGTATTCCCCAGTTCCACAATACCTTCCTGGGTATTAACCCGCTCCCCCACACGGGTATTGATGCGCAAAATCTGTCCCGATACCGGCACACGCACCTGGGTATCAGCAAGATCAGCCTGGCGCTGCTCGACAGCAATGTTTGCCCGCTCCAGTTCAGCCTCAGCCACCCGCACATCAGTAGGGCGCACCTCAGTCAAGTTAGCCAGAAGATTTCTTTCTTGTTCAATTTGTTCGCTCAGAGTTTGTCGCGTATTAGTGAGCTGGGCTTGGCGCTGAGATAGAGTAGCTTGGGCTCTATCCAGCAATTCGCGGGCCTGATCAAGTTGAGCCTGGCTGAGGGCACCTGACTCTACCAAACTCTGATTTCGGTCATAGGTTAGTTGAGCCTGTCGCACTTCTGCATAGGCACTGTCGATAGCAGCATCTCGTTCTAAAATCTCATTGCGCTGCTGAGCCTCTAACCGTCCAATATTAGACACTTGAGCGGCAATTTCAGCCTGCTTACCTTCCCCAGCTAGCAGCTGGGCCAGTCTCGCCTGGTGCAGTTCCACCGTCTTTTCGGCTTCTTTTAGATCTCGGCTACGCCGCTCAAAGCCTTGAAGCACAGCAATCACCTGATCGGCTTCGACAAAATCTCCCTCATTTACCAAAATTTGATTAATTCGACTATCTTCTGCATTGGGGACCGACAGTTTGATTACTTCCCCCGCAGGGCTCAGCCGCCCCAAGGCAACCACCCGGTTGGCTGGAGCATTTACCAAACCAACTGCTTCCTCGGGCTGAGAAGATTGAGCTTCTGGCTGTGCACGGGAAAAACCGGAGCAGTTAGTGCAGAACATCCCAACCAGGATTAGTAGAACCCAACGAGAATGGGGCATAGAAAACATTATGGGTTGTTAGGGAAAAAATGTGCGCAATACTCAGTGAGTGTGCTCCTTATGCGACCAAATAATATTTAAAGCATATTCCACAGACCTACATATGCTGGTACTGATTTTATATGTTGACCCATTGCCTGGAACCGAGCAAAGAACAAAACCAACTAACACTATAGCTAGATAAGAAAAAATCCATGTTCAAAATCTTGAGATCTCGAACATGGACTTTGGGATCGGAAACCTTAATTAGCTGGCATTCAAAACAGTTAGATACACTGTGAAACCATGAAGGCCTCTGCATTCGAATCGATATACTTAAAACTCAAACCCCATGCTATCTGAACGACCCGGAAAAAGATGAGGCACGCTCACGAAAGCGACCGACGACTTAAAAACAAAGCCAGCTCGTCTGCTCGACGCCTGCTAACTTAAAACAAACATCCTTAATCAGAAAAAATGTCAACTATACAAATAAGTATAACCTAAATACCAACCCGAACAGAAATGAGCTAAGTCATAGAGAACAACCCATATAACAACCGAATTTAGAGGGCTTCAGAATAATTATTAACTTATTGGACACCGCTTACAATCAGAATACTACAGTAATGAATGCTCCATTAATATGAAATTTTAAATTTTACTGATGACATTCATTCACATTAGTAATCAATGGCGCTGAATGATTGCCCCTTTGTGGAGTCTTAGAAGTACACGTGTGGCAAAGAAAAGATTGATTAAAGTAGCTTAACCATCTTTTGTCGCAATTGCTGAGGAAACATAGGCTGATGCATAAAGAAATGATTGCCGTGAATCTCCTTTAGAGAAAAGCTATCCGTATGGATTTGCCAGGCAAGAACCTCGTTTTTACTCACAATCGTGTCTTGCTGTCCCCAAAAGCCAACAATTGGACAGCTCAATTTGAGCCCAGGCTGATATTGATAGGTCTCAAGTATAGAAAAGTCTGCCCGTAGAGCAGGAATCATCAGAGCCATCAGCTCACGATTCTTTAAAGCACTCGCAGGAGTTCCTTGGTAACGCTGCAGTTCGTCTATAAAAGCAGGTTCTGGCAAGTTATGGATGGGAGGGGTCTCTGCGGGCAGATGGGGGGCTCGGGCAGCTGAGACCCACATTTGAACAGGGGTAAGCTGGGTCATATATTTTAGCCATCGGCAAAGTTCAAAAGCAACTAACGCGCCTAGACTATGGCCGAAAAAGACAAAGGGAGTGTTGAGGTTAGGCAACAATTTGGGACCTAAGGTTTGAATTAATGAATTGATTTCTATCAAGACAGGTTCACTTATACGCCGCCCTCGACCAGGTAACTCAATGGCATACACTTCAACAGTTTCGGGAAAGTGCTCAGCCCAATTGCGAAATATCCAACCTGATCCCCCAGCATAGGCAAAGCAAATTAGCTTAATTTTGGGATGGAGTCGTGGCTGAGGACAAATTATCCAGCTACTCATATGGCGTTAGCCTGAAACAATGACTAAAGAAACGATCTGGATCTTACCCCATGGAATATCTCTCAAAAGTTCCATAGCCAATAGTCGTCTGTCCAAATTTTCGATGCTGACAGGAGCAAAATCTCTGCCTGGAATTAGTGGAAGATTTCAATGTTCAAAATGTTGTTATTCATACTTGTTGAAAATTTGCAAGTACACCGGTTACACGGACAGTAATATAAACGTCATTGTTACTGGAAGTGCTCTTATGCTTGTCAAAGACCTGAAGCTAACATCTAAGGTCATGAATCTTCCTTGATGAAATATGCACGCGGTATTTCCTTGGCAAAACCTTAAGATCCTGCATTGGCTGTTGACAATTAATCCGCTTTAGTTAATTAAGAATATTTATCAATAAGAAAAGTATTGCGGTGACTAAGAAACTCTCCTTGGACCAATGGCACTCCTTTTGTTCAAGTTGGTCCCATAGAGGAATAAATGCAATAGCCCCTCTTCAAACAAGGGCTGAGAGCAAGAAAATGTATGCAAAATAGAGCTTAAGGCTCAATTTACACATTCCTCAACTTGCTTTTGATATGAATAATTTTTTGAATTTTATACAGGCTTTATGCTGATTCCCGTAGGACTTCATACCTACTTTATAAAGTGATGACTATAAAAAGTAAAACTAAGCGATATTATTTATGGGATTTATTGCGATTCTATTGCAATAATGGTTGAATCATTATTGCAATATTGGATTGTTTATTGCTACGAGAGGTCAAGTGGCTATGACTCTACAAGGTGGTGGCTTTTTGACTGAGTGGCACAATTACATCCGCTGACAAGACTGTTTTTTGGGGGACCTGAAGAGGTTTTCCTGATGAGGGGCTTATCGATAACGGACATAGAGCAACGTGACCTGTACGGGAGTGTCATGCAGGTTGACTCTTCTTGAAAGAGCAAGGGGATGTTAACTTCTTGCGATCGCAAACACCTAAAGTCTTTGAGCCACAAAGGGTTGGGCTATTTACAGTCGCAGAAAACAGGGGACATAGAAGTACGTTGTCTAGGTGTATTTAGCCTTTATGGGCTTGCTTCATGGGGACTAACAAGAATTTTCAACTCATAGAATTATCAAGGACTCGATTTAATGGTTTCAACAGTACCTATCGTTAGTGCCAGCGTTAGCTCGACTGCTATCAATGAGGGCGATCTATTCACAGTCACATTTGATGTTGATGGTGAATTTCCTGATGGCGGTCTGGAGATTTTTGTCTATAC
>CALBPH010000313.1 GCA_937899365.1 uncultured Leptolyngbya sp. | reverse complement strand
GACTCACCTTCTACCATTGGTGGCCTGGATATGATGATAGAGACGCTGCTTAATTGTGGGTGTTTAACCCGACTTGATATCAATACGTTTTTTGCACAGCTCAACAATCCGGTGCTAGGAAATCTCTCAGTCCATTGGGAAGGCTCCGGAGCAGCCCCCAGTTTCTATCCGCTGACGATGCCTGATTTGTTTGCAGAACAACCGCTGGTGCTGTTTGGTCGTAAGGACGACAATCAGTCAGGACAGTTGCGCATTACCGGCATGGCCGCTGGCAACAAACCGTTTGAAAAGACTTTTGCGGTTGCATTTGAGCCATCAGGCAACCCAGCCATTGCCCAAACCTGGGGGCGGGCACGGATAAAGGAATTGATGACTCAAATGGTCAGTGGCGAGACGACACAGGGTGTGGAGGCGGTGACAGAAACCGCGTTGGCCTATCAGCTATTGTCACAATATACGGCGTTTGTTGCCGTTAGCGACGAGACCCGCGTTGTACAGCCCCATAACGCTGTTTCTGTTAATACGCCAGTGCTGATGCCAGAGGCCATTAGTCACAGTGGTGTGTTTGGGGCAACGGCCCCAGCAGCCCCAGGGCAGCTACGCAGACAGCGACCGGCAATGCCGGCCAGCCCCATGGCCGCAAGCCCCCTTAAAAAGAGAGCAATGCCCGGGGCTCAACGGGCTCAAATCCCCCCTTCATCATTACCAACGGATAGGTTGGCCTCCGATTTTCCGGCTGTCCCAGAGGGTTTTGCAGAAGGTTTTGCAGAGGGTTTTGCAGACGTGATTGATGAGTTTGATAGTCCCACATCATCACCAGAGGACGAGCCCAGTGCAGCTATCCTATCGTCTGAAATGGCCCAATCTGCTGCACCCCCACCAGACAGCGTGCCATCTCAGCCATCGGCATTGCCCCAACAGATTCAGCTCATTAAAGCGGAGGGGCTGCAGGAAGATAGTTTGGAACAGCTCAAACAACATCTGCAACAGGTACAGCTGATAGACCCTCAGGTTGGCAACCTGGTCTTTGAACTGGTGATTCAAGCCGGACGAGTCAGACGAGTAATGCTAGATATGGAAAAATCAGATCCCCAACCTCCCACCGTGGTTGAGCAAATTCGTCGAGCACTCCTGACATGGCGTTGCGCCCAAACTCTAGCAACCCCCTTACGGATAGAGTTACGCCTCTGAGATGTGCCAGCCTTAATACCAACTCTTAAGCCATACTCACAGAAGGTTTTTAAGGTTTGTAGGGTCGTGGGTTTATCGCTGACAATGGCCCAAAACTCGCCGTTGATATTGTTACACCCCACGGCCAGCGGTCAGGTGAGCTTGATGTGACCACAGATCGCTGGCTTCTCTTTTCGTAAGCTTTTATTGGCGTTGCTGCTCCTCGGGATGATTTTATCTGTGAGATCCTGTCCTATGGCCTATCTGACGGATCGGTTCGTCCTCTAAATCAGCAACGGCCTTTTATTAGTCAACCAGCGGCTACGGTTGTGTTTTATTCAACATTGAAAACTGGCTTAAGGATAGGACCGATTGCTTAATCCGTTCAGTGTCTGAATGCATAGAGCTAATAACGGTCGCAGCATCTCCAACAATATTGTCCAGCTGCAGCTCTTTAGCCTTCGCCACAATGGCAGGTGATGGCTCAGGGTATTCCCGCTGATAGAGTCGCAGCATCTCTATCAAGCCCTGTACATACCCATCCATATGCCCAACATTGCTGTGTATAAAGTTAATGGGGCCATGGACGTCATGGGCAATACCCGCCATCAGCTGCTCTAGCATTTGGGTAACATGGTGCAGCTGTAGGTGAACCTGCACCCGAGCAAGTACTTCTTCATGTTGAATAGGTTTAGTAATGTAATCAACAGCCCCCAAAGCTAAACCTTGAACTTTATCGATGGTGTCAGAGAGCGCCGTCATAAAGATAATGGGAATATCTTGGGTAGCAGGGTTGGCTTTAAGCTGACAACAGGCTTCTAGTCCATCCATCTCTGGCATCATAATATCGAGTAAAATCAAGTCTGGAATAAAAGACTCCACACGCGCTAGGGCCGCCGCACCATCTTTAGCACTGGCCACCCGATAGCCCTCATGATTTAATAGCTCAAATAAGACCTGCAAATTAGTTGGTGTATCATCTACAACTAAAATTGTTGTTTCCTGGGGAATTACGTTAATGTTCATATGATTTATCTCTCTAATAGGTTGAAATAGCTGGTTCGATTATTTTGAGGATGGCAACATCGTCAAATTGTTGGCTTAACTCCAGAAGAGTATTTGCCAGGGGCACATAGCGGTCATCTATCTGTTTAAAGCGCTGAGCTTCTCGCTGCACATCCTTCATAAACCCGTTTCTCGCCGCATCGTACAGTGTCTTTAACTCTTCTGGGGGTGGCCATATAAAATTGGCATGGTGATCATCGGCAACCAAAATCGTGCGGCGCTGACCGCGATAGCCCGTAATCGCTCCTGTCGATATCCCTGTCTCATTGGTCCATTCTAAAGAGGTGGATAAATCGGCTTCAAACCAAAAGAGACTGCCTTTTCTCAGGGTGCTTTCAACCTGGATGTCACCGCCCATCATTTGAACAATCTGGCGGCTGATGGACAGACCTAACCCTGTTCCTTCCGCGTTGCGATCGCGCTTGCCGGCCTGCTCAAACGGTAGAAAGATTTTGGTTAGCTTGTCCGCCGGGATGCCCACGCCCGTATCTTCAATCTCAAAGCGCAATCGCCAGACAGCATGGGCTTTGGTAGGGGATGTGATAATCTTTACCCGAAAGACGACGTGCCCTTGCTTAGTAAACTTCACCGCATTGCTAAGCAGATTGAGCAGCACCTGCCGCAGGCGTTTATCATCGGCATAAACCGCCACTGGCAAGTGGGCCGATGGTTGGTAAACCAGCTCAACGTCCTTTTGTTCTGCCTT
>CALBPH010000312.1 GCA_937899365.1 uncultured Leptolyngbya sp. | reverse complement strand
ACATCGCCAAGGAGCTGTCCCTTCCCTTTCTCTTTGGTGTAGGCGCTTTCTCATCAATATTAGTATCCGTAGGCGCACTCTTTGATCTGATTCGAAAAATCACCGAATCAGGTTTGGAAGTGGGGCTAGCGATGCAGATTTTTGTCCTCAAAATGCCTGAATTTGTGGTGCTGGCATTTCCAATGTCAACATTGCTAGCCACCATGATGACCTACAGTCGCTTTTCTAGCGACAGCGAACTGACCGCACTGCGTGGCTGTGGCATCAGCGTACGCCGTATTATTGCCCCCGCTCTAGTTCTCAGCATCCTCATTACCGGGCTTACCTTTGTTTTTAATGAGGTCATTACCCCCGCTGCCAACTATCGAGCAACGCTCATGCTGGAACAGGCCTTTAATACTGAAAAGCCCCCCTTTCGAGAGCGAAATATCCTGTATCAGGAATATCAAAAGGCAGAGGACGGCAGCGGTAAAGAATTGGGCCGATTGTTCTATGCCCGCCGGTTTAATGGCGAAGAGATGCAAGGGCTGACAATTCTTGACTTTTCCCAAGCTGGCTTAAAACAAGTGGTCAGCGCAGAAACCGCCACTTGGAGCTTTTTAGATAACGTCTGGACATTTTTTAACGGCACCATTTACGCCATTTCACCCGATGGGTCCTTTGGCCACATTGTGAAATTTGATCGCCAGGAACTCAACATACCCCGCACCCCCCTGGATTTAGCCTCCCGCAATAAGGATGACGACGAGATGAACATTGCGGAAACGCGACAGCATCTCAATCAAATTGTGCGCAAGTCGGGAGATGACCGAAAAATTCGCGTTTGGGAGTTACGTCTGTACCAGCGTTATGCGCTGCCTTTTATCTGCATCGTTTTTGGAATCGTTGGCTCTGCCGTCGGTATTCGACCACAACGGACAGGTAAAGCCACCAGCATTGGCATTAGCATCGTCATCATCTTTGGCTATTACCTGATTAGCTTTATTGCTGATGCCCTGGGCAAGGTAGGCACCTTAAACCCGATAGCAGCTGCATGGTTAGCCCCTTTCTTGGGTCTGGCTGTCGGGGGGCTGCTTGTCATGCAAGCATCTAAATAATCCACAGACATTTTGCCGTTGCTGATAGAGGGTCTGAACCGATCTGAAAGATATACGACGTGCCAATGTCTACAAAATAAATTCATACCGGGGATCAGCAACGCCGAAATATCAGACGATCAATCGTCCAAAGTCTGGCATTTGGCGCAGCCCGTCAAACACCAGTTCTGTTTTAGCATCATCTCGACACTGCTCCAGGTTGAGTTTAATAGCCATTTCAAGGGCTTCTAACACCAGCTCATGCTCGTTATTTAGGACATAACTGCGGGCTTTATCAAACCAGGCTTGATAAAATGCCGGTCTGAGACAGTCAGTCTCCGTAAACGTCAGTCGGTCATGGCTGGCTTTGAGAGCCTGACATTGCTGCGTCTTTTTCCCACAGCTCCCCAGAATAGGGATACATCGGTTCAACGCTAATGGGCCATGCATGTAATATTTGCGACTGCCGCTGTGGGCTAAGGTCTAGATTTTTCAGTTTTTTGACCATTCAGACCGGCATCAGACAGACATTTGATACCGGTCAATCGCCCTCTAAGTTCGGTAGCATACATAGACCATTGCCAGCTAAATTAAGGTGATCTAATGATTTCTCACCCATGACGTCGCGCGCTCCTGAATCGTCTTCTAAAGTAATCGAGGCTAACTCTACCGGTTTGGGCACCTTTGGTGGTGTCTTTACGCCGTCTATTTTGACTATTTTGGGGGTCATCATGTACCTCCGTTTTGGCTGGGTTGTCGGCCAAATGGGATTAGTCAAAACCTTATTAATTGTTACTATTTCAACCGCAATTACATTTATTACAGGGCTCTCTATTAGCGCGATCGCAACTGACAAAGTTGTTCGAGCTGGCGGAGCGTACTACATGATCAGCCGCTCCCTTGGGATTGAAACCGGAGGCGCTGTCGGTATTCCCCTCTATTTTGCCCAAGCATTTTCAGTGGCTCTCTACACGATTGGTTTTGCAGAAAGCGTAGCTAGCGCCTTTCCCCAACTCCCAATCACCATTACTGTCATGGCGCTAGTGACGACCATTGCCGTCACGGCCCTGGCGCTCAAATCGGCTGACATCGCCATCAAAGCCCAGTATGTCATTATGGCGGCGATTATTTTGTCCTTGATCAGCCTCGTCTCTGGTAGCGCGGCTCCCCCCACCGAGCTGCCCCTACCAGAAGATGCTGGCAATGTAAGTTTCTGGGCTGTTCTGGCTGTTTTTTTCCCAGCCGTCACCGGCATCATGTCTGGGGTCAACATGTCTGGCGACCTCAAAGACCCGAAAAAGTCCATTCCCATGGGCACCCTAGCAGCGGTGGGCGTCGGTTACGTCATCTACATGCTCATTCCCCTGTTACTTATTAATCGTGCCGATACCGATAGCCTACTGGCAGATCCTCTGATTATGCGCAAGATGGCATTTTGGGGCGATGCCATTTTACTGGGGGTGTGGGGCGCTACCCTATCGAGCGCCTTGGGGAGCATTCTGGGAGCACCCAGGGTTCTACAGGCGTTGGCTCGGGATAATATTCTGCCAAAGCGGCTGCGCTGGTTGGGGAATGGCCATGGACCTGGTGATGAACCCAGATTAGGTACCTTGTTTACCCTAGGGGTGGTCTTAGCTGTTGTGTGCATTGGCGATTTAGATGCGATCGCACCTGTACTCACCATGTTCTTCCTCACAACCTACATGGTGCTCAACGTCGCTGCAGGCATTGAAGGATTCCTCCAAAGCCCCTCATTTCGCCCCACCTTCCGTATCCCCTGGTACATTTCTCTCCTAGGAGCATTGGGCTGTATTGCCATCATGTTCCTCATCAACCCAGCCGCCACCGTTGCCGCTGCCGTTATCGTTCTAAGTATTTACCTATGGTTAGAACGGCGTGAAATTCGCACCACTTGGGGAGATGTCCGTCAAGGCATCTGGCTATCACTGGTCCGGGCGGGCCTACTCAATATTGCAGATAACGCTGACCCTAAAAACTGGCGTCCCCATTTACTCGTTCTGTCCGGTGCTCCCACTAAACGATGGCATCTGATCGAGCTAGCCACAGATCTAACCCATAACCGCGGGTTAATTACCGTCGCCAGCATTCTGCCAAACGGCGCTCGCAACCTCGAGCAACAGGAACAAATCCGCAGCACCATCCGTGACTACCTAGAGAAACGCGGCATTCAAGCGTTTGTAAAACTCATTGAGGCAACCGATACATCCACTGGGTCCCAGCAACTCATCGACACCTACGGTATTGGCCCCTTAATTCCTAATACCGTCTTATTAGGAGACACCGAAACGGACAACCATGAAGCTCGAGAACGCTATTGCCAAATTATTAGCAAGTGTCATCAGGCAAAACGTAACATTGTTATCCTGCGAAATCCTCCCAGCCAAATGCCCCAGTTCCCTAAACGCATTGATGTTTGGTGGGGCGGTCTCCAATCTAATGGAGGCCTGATGCTCATTTTGGCCTACCTATTACGCACGGGCTTACGGTGGCGTTCAACCGACATTTACCTAAAGCTTGTCGTCTCCAACCAAGCCGCTGCTCAAGCCGCTCAAACTAACCTCAATAAATTGATTGAAACCTTAAGTATCGGAGCCCAGTCCAAAATTATCGTCGCAGAAGGTCGTCCCTTCGATACAATCCTACGCAAATCATCTGCCACAGCAGATCTCATTCTCATGGGACTAGCCACACCTGGTGACGGCTTTGCCGAATACTACACATCCCTACAGAAAAAGACGGTAGATTTACCCCCAACCATCTTTGTACTCGCCGCAGAAGATCTGGCCTTTTCCGAACTGTTACAAAAAGACTAATCGCAAATGCGCTGCTACACATAGCAGCGTCAGTGACGGAAAAGCCCCATCCAACCACAGACAAATACGCCTACTCAACCACACGTAGCCGTCCTTGGTTGAGCGCATCATAAATTTGATTGATCAACATTTTGTCATTGGCACTGATGTTATTACCAGAAAACATCGCCATCAAAACGCTCTGATCGGCGCGAGTAATACGGCGAGTTGCAAAGATTTTTGCAACCATTTCTTCCACCGATTGAATAGCCATAAGGTTCACCCAAAAATTCAGCGAGACAGCATCGCACCCCAGCGACCAAGAACAGGTATAAAATAAAACACACAATCCAGTTGTTTTACATAAACCAATCTATAGGGTCTGCTACAGACTCACATCCGTGGTATGCCGTATTTCAATTATTGAGCCTCGGACGCTTCCGAAGAAACCATTATGCTCTGGTCACACAAATTCTTTAAACTGCTGTGCTCATCGAAAAGAACATGAGTAAATATACCGGGCACTGACAGCGAGCTTTCCATAGAACCTTGCCAGAGATATCTATTTGCAAGACCTACTGGGAAATATACGCACTGCAATCCTGCAAACTCCTGCAAACTGCTTATGGAGAAACACCCTAAATCTTTGCGCTTTTTATCAGAGGCTCCCCGTGATTTCCCTTAGATTTTTTTCTGTAGCAGACCTTCAGGATTCACGGATTCTTTACAACGTACTTTAGGAGTTTCGAAGCTTTAGTGTCCAAAAAATATACGCGTTGTCATCCAAGCAAAACAAGCTGCCTAGATTACAACGCGTATGAAAATCTCAATCGTATGAGTTTTTAGTAGTCAAAGGCTCCTGCAACGCTAACGCTTGCCAGAGACACAAACCTTGCCCTCTGACGTTAGGTGTTAGGTATGCCTAGAAACTAGACGGCAGCTAGCTCAGGCGAAGGACGCTTGCTATTGCGAATATTGCTAATTGCTTCAGCATAATCCGGCGCTTTAAATACTGCAGAACCCGCAACGATTGCATTGGCTCCTGCTTCCAAGACTTGCCAAGTATTATGGGCCTTTAGACCACCATCAACCTCGATCCATGGATCGAGACCACGGCTATCACACATTTGACGTAGCTTACGAATCTTGGGCAATACCTCAGGAATAAACTTTTGTCCCCCAAAGCCAGGATTGACACTCATGATCAAGACCAGATCACACAGTTCTAGAACATAATCAATCAGCTCTAACGGTGTCGATGGATTAAGCACCACACCCGCTTGCTTACCCATATCTCGAATCCGGCTCAGAGTGCTATGCAAATGGGGAGATGCATTATGCTCAGCATGCACTGAGATGATGTCGGCCCCAGCCTCAGCGAATCCTTCGATATACTTTTCTGGTTCAACAATCATCAGGTGAACATCAAGGGGCTTTTGTGTTATTGGTCGAATTGCTTGAACAATTAAGGGACCAATGGTGATATTGGGCACAAACCGACCATCCATCACATCGACATGAATCCAATCTGCACCAGCCGCATCCGCTGCCCGAATTTCATCGCCCAAGCGACTAAAATCAGCAGATAAGATGGATGGGGAAACAACAACAGACTTTTTTGATTGCGTCATGGGGAACCCGCCTCTCGTAATCACCGTTAATGGTCACTATCGTAACAAAAACTTAGTATCAAAATCGTTACAAACTTCTCTAGCTGACGCTATTCATCATCCCAAATCATATTTACGGGAGTCTTCATGGGAACTTTTCAGCGCCTCTTTGACCAATATAGCTACATCTGCAACCACAACCCAAGGCATCTATTGACCTCCGTAGCCTTACTGACGAGCCTTGTCAGTGGATTGCCAGCATTAGCCCTTTCCATATCTGTGGGAGCTGATGGTATTGATGCTCGTCGTCTGCATCAATCACCCTATAATCTTACGGGCAAAAAAATTGCGCTTGGCCAGGTCGAAGGTGGACGTCCTGGACAGTTTGGTTTCGACAAACTAGCAACGGCCAATAATCCAGTGGCTGTTACTCAAGTTCTACAGCTCGACGGATTGGCCATTGCCGATGAGTATGTCGATAATCATGCTAATCATGTGGCCAGCGTCATGATTAGCCAAGACAAGCAACTAACTGGTGTTGCCCCTGATGCCACCTTATTTTCTGCAGCCATTGGACCGCTGACAGGTGAACTTAGTGGTCAACCCCAAGAATGCCTGACAACTCAGCACATTGCCCTTCGCAACAGTGGGGATGTTAGAGCTATTAATTTCAGTTTTGGCGAACCCCTGGTTAGTGACCCACGCCCCAATGCAAGCCTCGATGGCAATGCTCTACTGACTCAGTGTGTCGACTGGTCTAGTGTGTTTCATAAAGCCCTATACGTCATTGCAGGTAATCAAGGGGGGGGCGGCATCCCTATTCCCACCGATAACTTTAACGGTATCAACGTTGCCTACTCCACCCAGGTAGACGGACGCTTTGTTAAGGTTGACTACGCTAATGCTGGCAGTGAGCCTGGGTTTAGCCCGCGTGGAGCCAGAGCGCCAGAATCTAATGTGGGCCCCAGACGCTCCATCAATTTGGTGGCCCCCGGAGACGACATTAGAATGTTGAATCCTAACGGACAAGAAATTTTCAGTAGCGGCTCTAGTTTTGCTGCTCCCCATGTAGCCGCAACGGTTGCCCTACTACAGGAATGGGGTGATCGACAAATTCGCACAGCTAACTGGAGCTTAGATGCCCGTGAGCCCACGGTCATGAAAGCAGTCTTACTCAATGCTGCCGATAAATTGATGGATACAGGCGATGGTCAAAATCTGGGCATGGGGCGCACCCTATTAGATGAGTCAAATCTGACATGGGTTGAGTCAGATGCCTATACTGACCCCAAAGTACCACTACATAGAGAACTGGGCACTGGACACTTAAATGCCTTTAGGGCCTATGAACAATTTGACGGCGGGCAATGGGGCCCTGGCAACGTATCAACTAGGGGCTGGGACTATAACGTTTTGGCAACAGCTGCTGAGGAGGCCTCACCTCAAACACCTGGCCATACCGACTACATCATTGAGACCCCGCTTAAAGCAGGCAGCTATTTTGCTGCGACCTTAGCCTGGGAGCGTCGGGTATCTTTAGCAGACAGCAATAATAACGACCTGTATGAAATCGGAGAAAGCTTTGAAACTCAAGGCCTTAATAATCTAGACCTTTACCTTATGCCTATCGATGAGGATGATATCTCTGAAAGCATTTGGTCCTCCGTCAGCGAGGTCGATAGTCTTGAGCATATCTTTTACAAAATCCCCCAGACTGGACAATACAAGCTTAGAGTTGTTTATCAACAACAGATGACCGCAGAAAAACCACAAACCTATGGCCTAGCGTGGTGGGGAGCAGAAGCATCAGAATCAACTATCAGCAGCATTCAGCATGGGCAACATTCAAATTAATCGGCAACCCCAGCAATCTGAACTAGACATGATGGGTGTTTATACATGGCCTATCTGGCAAAAAGAAGCCTCAGAATTTCCCTGGCATTATGACGCAACCGAGACCTGCTACTTTCTAGACGGTGATGTCACCGTTACGCCCGATGGTGGCAACCCTGTTTCCATGGGCAAAGGTGATTTAGTAACGTTTCCTGCCGGCATGAGCTGCACCTGGCGTATAGATGCTGCTGTCAGAAAACATTACTCCTTTAGTTAGACTGCATTGATTAGGGTTGCCGCTTTATCCCTGCTAGGCCCCATTCATAAAAATGCCCTCTGAAATTATGCTTCAGAGGGCATTTTTAT
>CALBPH010000311.1 GCA_937899365.1 uncultured Leptolyngbya sp. | reverse complement strand
GATCGTTACTGAGCTGGAATTTATCGCCCTGGCCCACGTTCAGGTCAGTGATGAGGGCGTAGTTGGAAAGACCCATTGAACCTGACTTGCCATCATCATAAAGAGTGCCAGATGTAGTGCCCAAAACAAAGGTATCGCGGCCTTTGCCTCCAGTCATCACATCTTTCTCAGGGGCTGTTTTACGCCATGCCCCTTGCAGGATATCGTTTCCATCTCCACCTAGCAGTCGGTCATTGCCTGATCCGCCTAACAGCCGGTCATTGCCTGATCCACCGTCGATATGATCATTACCCGAGTCGCCAAAGAGTTTATCATTGCCTGAATTTCCAAACAATTTATCAGCGCCCTGATCACCGTAAACTGTATCATTACCTTTGTTAGCCTTAATCTCATCATTGCCTGCTTTTCCATAGATGCGTTGGCTTGCTTTACCACCAACGATCTTGTCAGCTCGGCTAGTCCCTTTAATAGAGGACTTGTTGCTTAGGATAGGCTTGGGGGTAGAGGGTGATGTTGGTGTTGGGACGGGAGTCGGTGCTGGTGGAGTCGGTGCTGGTGGCTTAGGAGTCGGCTTAGGGCTTGGCGCAGGACTCTCAATAGTGCCTTTACCAAAAACCTGGGTCCAGTAGTGTCTGTAATTTACATTGCCTGTGTCGTTGGCCTCATAGTAATGGCCAATGCCAATTTCGTTATAGTTGGCATTGAGCATGTTGGCCCGGTGACCAGGGCTAGCAATCCATCCATCAACGACAGCTTTGGCAGAACTATAGCCAGCCGCAATGTTCTCGCCAACAGTACCAGATTCATAACCTTCTCTTTTGGCGCGGTCCCAAGGTTTAGAACCATCTTTGCCCGTGTGGGAAAAGTAGTCCCGCTTGGCCATGTCCTTGCTATGTTTATCGGCTGTTTCATCCAGGTTCGTGTCTAAAACAAGGGCCTTTAAACCATTTTTTTTGCGAAATTCATTGGTAAGTCTCAGGACTTCGTTTTCAAACGCTTGATTTTGCATGTTCTTCGCTTTAAAAAATTAGATTGCTAGTGGCATCTGCAACCCTTGGAAGAAAAAAGATTCCTTCTGACCGCTAATGTTTTTGAATAGTCAGGTCAAAGGGTTCTCTAGCTTTGAACACACTTAATAGGTTGATAATTAAAATGAGTTGCGATCGCAACAGCAAAATAATCTGCTGAGCTGCTAAACTCACCATCCTCTGGAATCAGTTACTACAGGTAACTGAGAACTGTTTCTTGCAGCGCTAACTGCACTAGCCTAAAAAATCACCATGTCCACCCGAACATCAAACAATCAAAACCTATAGCTTGATGTAATGGTGAAAACCCTAACGCCGCATTTTCTTCTCAAATGTGAAACTGTACGAGTTTTCTGTGGCAGGCTGCACTTTTAAGGATCATATAAACTCCAGGCATCCATGTCAACATTTCTGGACCATTTTAATTGAAAACAAAGTTCCCAAACAACTCAAATCATCTAAGAGAAAGGATCTTAAGCCGTGTAGAACATATAACTAGATATCTTGTTATGACCCGATCCCATAGCTGTTTAGTAAAGTAGCGTGTCTGTTGCTATTGATTAGGCGACGTGTGCCGATATGAATAGTGCCACATTTCTTGCCGCCTTACTGACAACAAATCAGCAGCACAAACCCATCACAACAACTCTGCAAACACACCTAAGGGATACACAGATAGATGTCTAACATATTAAAAACCATCAAGTTTGAGTTTCCGGAGCCAGCAGCAATCGACCTAAACACCACTTACTATAGAAGTGCCATTGCTGATCCTCGAGATGATTTCATCTGAAAGATGCTGTCATAGGGCATACCCCGCCGATCGGTTCATCCTCTAAATCAGCAACGGCATAGAAGTTAACATTCCATCGCAACTTGTGTGTCTATGCTGCCTAAAGATGACCTGCTCAAGGGCTCCGAAAACACCGAAACCCTAACCCGTGTGATTGACAAAGCCGATCAGGCCATTCGCACCTGGGAGCCGGTCACAACGGATTTTCTTTCCCCACCAGAGCTATACGAGGCCCAGGCCATATTTGGTCGCTTGACCGATATCCACACCCAGGCCCAGGGAGGATATCCCCAAGCCGAGCGACAGCGATTGACGATTGCCAGATCAGAAATTCCACTAGAGGGTCAAGAGCTCCCCTTAGCCCTATTGAATGTGGCCGGCAATTTTCTATTTGATACCGCCACTCACCGAGACTTTTTAGGAGCATTGCTAGGGACCGGCATTGTCCGAGAAAAAGTAGGCGACATCATTGTCCTTGGAGAGCGTGGAGCTCAGCTCATCGTCGTCCCTGAGCTAGTTGAGTTCCTACAGATGAGTCTGACGCAGGTACGCTCAGTTCCAGTCAAGACTAAACCCATTGATTGGGATGAGTTGCGGGTCAGAGAACCTAAGAAAAAAGAAATGACGACGGTGGAAGCATCCATGCGTTTAGATGCCGTAGCCTCTGCTGGCTTTGGCATGTCCCGCAGCAAAATGGCTGATATGATCACCGCCGGAGACGTACGGGTTAATTGGAAATCCATTTCCCAATCAAGCCACCCATTAAAGTCCGGTGACCTTGTCGCCATCCGTGGCAAAGGCCGTCTTGAAATTGGCGATGTCACGATCACCAAAAAGCAGCGTTATCGCATTGGGTTAACCCGCTACGTCTAAGATATTGGACTCTAGTCTAAGGAAGCTAACTCAATGCCTAAGCTACCCTATAGTTATGGGCGTGGGTCCATGGCTATCTGTTTGTTCAGTCATTGATCAGCCCTTTACCAGATTCAATTTACCTTCAATGTCGGCAACGACATAGGTATTAAATTTCTG
>CALBPH010000310.1 GCA_937899365.1 uncultured Leptolyngbya sp. | reverse complement strand
GGTGTGACCTTCGGGATATTCCAGCTCTGCCTCTGCCAGAGCTGTCTGGGATGAGGGGCTCCAGTGAACGGACTATAGTCCTCGGTAGATGTAGCCTTTGAGCACCATCTGGCCAAACACGTCTAGCTGGGCGGCTTCGTACTCGGGCTGCAGCGTCAGGTAGGGGTTGTCCCAGTTACCCCAAACGCCAAAGCGGCGGAAGCCTTTGGCCTGATTTTCAACGGTTTCTAGGGCAAATTCCTTGGCTTTTTGCCGTAGCTCTAGCGGCGTCAGGCTGGCCCGCTTTTTGCGGTCAATGGTTTGCAGGACTTTGAGCTCAATGGGCAGTCCGTGGCAGTCCCAGCCAGGTACGTAGCGAACTTTGCGATCGCGCAATAACTGATACTTATTAATAATGTCCTTGAGCACCTTATTCAAGGCATGGCCCATATGGAGGTTGCCGTTGGCATAGGGCGGCCCGTCGTGCAGCACAAACACCTCCCCCGAATTTTCCTGGGACAGGGTTTCATAAATTTTGCTGTCGTCCCAGAATGCCTGCAGCTCTGGCTCACGCTTAACTGCGTTGGCCCGCATACTAAAGTCGGTCTTGGGCAGCAGGACGGTGTCCTTATAGCTCTTGGCGTCGGCGTTCTTGGGGTCAGTCACGGTGCAGGGGAAGAGTATGGGAATTTACTACGCTCCCGTCATTCTGCCTTAGAAGTTCCTATCGCTTCAATAGTTTTAGTTTTTTTACGTCAATCTTTAGCCCATAACCCATTGAATACCCTGGCAAAATCCCTGTTACCGGTCCGTCGGTTTTTTGCGATCGCACAGCCAAACCCAGCGATGACGAATCTGTTTCACACCGCAGGCGGGTTAACCCTTGTCGAAATATAGTCATCGTCTCTCAGTGTTAACGATGGGTCGCTTTGTTTTGCTCAAATAACGCCAAGGGTAATCAGTGTCCTAAGTATACTTTTTGGCCGAATGGGCTTATTCACAAATTCTGATGCCCCGACCATTTTGGCCCGCATCCGTTCAGGAATACTGCTTTCACTACCCACCATCACAATGGGTGTCTCTTTAAAGTCCGCCATTCGTCGAATTTGAGCGCATAGCTCGTAGCCATTTACCACAGGCATCGTCAATCGTAAAAAGATTACCTTGGGCTTTAGCTTAAGTAGCTGTTTTAAAATCTCCAGCGGGTCAGAAATGTTGGTGTAGCGATAGCCCGCTGCTTCAATGATAGTCGCCATTTTATGACTGTCGGCCAGGCTGTTATCCACATAGACAATCCTGGCATCCTTAGGGGCCGTCGCCTGCGCGAGATCAACAACGATGTTAGTTTGAGGCGCAATGACTGATTTAGTCAGTTTGTCTTCTACCGGTTTTAGCTGCAGTGCCTGGCTGCGAATGTGAGGTAAAACCGACAATACAAATGTTTTTAACGGCTGGTTAGCCTTCAATGCCAAATCCCGCAGGGTGTGGTTGCCATCGGCTAGCTTACTCAACAGTTTGAAGAGTTTTGGATAGGCTAGATCTTCTAATGAGGATAAATCCTTAATGACTAGCGCATCGTTAGGGCACAGTGGCGTTAGTCTGGATTGTTCCCATCCTTGCCACTCACGCTTAGACTGTCCCCATACTCGGAAACTTTGTAAATTAATATAGGAGAAATCAGATGCTTTTTGGGCTTTAATGCGGTAAGTTAGCCCTCGCTCAACCTGTTGCAGACTCAACGTTCCTTGCTGTTGCAAATCAAACAGGACTTCCGAAATACACCCGGCCACGATATCTGAGAATATCTGCCGATCAAACTCCTTACGAATAACCAGCCGAGCCAGCCGATTATAAGTCCAGTCAGAGCATCTTCCAGCCCCATTCTTGAGTAAATCAGGGTAGTGTTGCAGTAGCTGACGATACCAGCGACGTTTTGCATGGGTGTGAGTGTTTGCCCATACCAGCTGCCCGGCTAAAAAATATAAGCGCCACTGATGGATAATGTCACTTCTGATCGCCAAGATACCCGTCAACTGCTTCTGCTTGACAAGCTGTATCTTTTTATCCAATTCAGAAATCAGTACATTTGGCGTGGCGATTTCGGCTCTCATGACTCCTATCGTCTGCAATCGACTTACCCATTAACTGCGCTTACAAGCAACCTGACACACCCTGACTATAGGTCACAACATCACCGTGAATGTCCGTATTTAAGCTTCCTTAAACAATAATTACGCTGATACGCGTATTTTCCTCTGACTGTTCATAAAACTTTTATAGGAGATAAATTTGTAAAGTTATCCCTTTTATTAGAGGCGGAGGGATACATTCGAGGCACCTTTAGAACAGCTGATGTCGAGCGTTTCCTTAGTGATAGTTTATACTCTAAATATAATGCTGTCTACGTAGATGTAATGATGCTAGGTCTGTAACGTTAGCTCACATCATCTGGATTTTTCAAGAGACTTTATGGTTTCTTTTTAAATCTCCTATACATCTCCGCAGACTCTTCAGATTTAGGCTGTTGCTCAATATTCACCATATTGTCACTCAGGGGTATCCATGGCTGAGCACTGGTGGTCCACAGGTTGCCAACAGGTTGTAACCAGCTTGTGTCATCCAGTGTCCCCGGTTTGATATTGGTAATCTTGTTATTGCGAGTGGGTTGATGGAATAACCGAGTGCCACACTCACCGCAGAAGAAACAAACTACGGTTCTACCACTGGCCGCAGGGCGGCTCCATTGCTTAGGGGTACCCTGCAATAGTTTTACAGCGTCGCGGGGGACCGGCATCGACATGCCAAAGGCGCTAGACGACTGCCGTTGGCATTCTCTGCAGTGACAGCCGTAGAGGGGTAATGGGTCTGCTTG
>CALBPH010000309.1 GCA_937899365.1 uncultured Leptolyngbya sp. | reverse complement strand
AGAGCGCCTGCCTTACAAGCAGGATGTCACTGGTTCGAGCCCAGTACCGTCCATAGGGTTCATGAATTGTTGGGTTATTGGCCGGCTCAAGAGGCCAAACCCAATATATGTGTACTGTAAGACATTACACAGCCCATTTGCCATTGCTGATTTAGTAGTGAGTTTTGACGACTCCACTGAGCAGTGACTTAATGTTTAAGTTAATGCCCTCCAAATCAAATCGCTGTCTAGCCTGTATTTGTGCTTGTTGAGCACATACTTTTGATTGGCTAGGGTAGCTCTGACAGATGTTAATAATGTCAGCCAGTTTTTGGGCATTCCCAGGCGGAGTCAGCCATCCGGTTTGTCCGTGATCAATCAGCTCTGCAGCCCCACCAGCAGCGGCAGCAACCACTGGAGTGCCGCATAACATGGCTTCTACAATTACCCTGCCAAAGGGCTCAGGCGCTGTGGATGTGTGGGCAACTAAATCACAGGCGGCCATCAGCTGGGGAATGTCGGAGCGGAAACCAAAAAACCTGACTCGATGCTCTAGGTTCAAGGTCTTAATCTGTTGATATAGCTGTTGAACATAGTCTTGCTCACCAAATAGAGCATCACCGACTAATAAGGCGATAACGTTATCTGGACAATATTGGAGCGCGTCTATCAGCACATGTTGGCCCTTCCAAGGAGAGAGACGGCTAAAATGTCCAACAACAAATGAAGGCGGCTGATCTACTATCTGTGGTGTAGACAGTAAATCTTTCCGAAAGTATTCTCGCTTATCAACATAAGGACCATAGTCCTCTGGGCGAAAGCCATTGTAAACAACATGGACTCGATCGCCCCGTCCACCCGCTTTCATAAAAGCATCCCGACTGGCTTGAGAGTTGGCAATCACCAATGCAGCTCGATTGGCTAACGTAATGATAATCCGACGATTTGTCGCACTGAAGTGCTCAGGGGAAACAATGTCATGCAGATGATAAACAAGGGGACGACGGCTGAGGATACTGGCAATGGCTCCGACAACTAGGGCTTTTTGGGTATTGGCATAGATCAGGTCGTACTGTTTGCTGAGGTGAGTAACCTGGGTGATGAGGGGAATTAAACGGTTGAGGCTTTTTAGCCCTGCTAGCAGACCACTGGCTTTTTGTACCTGAAGAGGTTGGTCCGTGAGAATTTTGACGGGAATATGGCGTTTGCGCAGATAGTCTGGAAATGCACCCTCTGCAAAAACACCGACAAGACTGTTGGACTGGAACTGTTGTGCAATATCGGCCAAACACAGCTCAGCGCCCCCTAGCTTGCCACTCTGGTCTAGAAACAGAATCTTCATGCTCTTTTATAGGTTAGATTTTTTCTAAACAGCGATACAAGCTTTTTCTCAACATAAACATGGATGGCACATCCAATGAAAACTGTGGCAACACAGGCAAACGTCATGCTGACTATGTGAAAGCCAACTCCGTTTATGCCGGTGCTCTGAATGACTTTTGTAAATAGTGACAAGAGTGGATAGTGGGTCAGGTAAATGGCAAAGGAAGCTGCCCCAAGACCTAAAAAGCATTTATTTACCTGAATTTTGTGGGTCTTTTCTAGAAAAGCGGCCCCGCCAACAATCAGTACTGATGAGGCTCCGTAGGCTATAAGGTGATAATAGTAAGCGATACCAGCGCTGTTAGGGCCTGTCTGTAGGACATACACATCCAGCAGTGCTGCCATCATAAAGACGAGGCAGCCCATTGACAGAATAAATAGGCTCCAGGTTTTTTTAAGATGAATTCTTTTGAATAGTAGGCCCACTAGGCATCCTGCTGCAAACTCAAGATTGTAATACGAGAAGATAAAATCGAGCAGAAAGGGGGTCTTCGCCCTGAGCTGAAATCCTGACATTACATCAGCTACTATAAAAAAAGCAGAAAGGGATAGTCCAGCAAAAACAACGTTAGAAAATATCTTAGGCTGTAAAATTACAGCGGTAAAAATTAAATAGAAGAATAGTAAGTGGCTGAGAAACCAAGCTACGGAAAGCACGGGTGGATGGCTTTGGGGAATGAGTAGTAACGATTGAATAATCACACCTATGTCGGTCTCATATCCTTTGCCAAAGGATGGCATCAAAAAATAAATTGGAATAATGCAAAGGCTAACTAACCAATAGAGTGGGTAAATACGGCCACAGCGTTTGAGTAAGAAGTCCTTGGCTGCAGTTTGACGCCCTAGGACATTAAAGCCTGACACAGCCAAAAAGAAGCCGCTCAGGACAAAGAAGAAATCTACACCTGAGTCACCAAACTCAAATAAAGAGAATAAAAGGGGTTGCTCAAATTTGAGGCTAAATAACTCTGTTGCATGAAACGCGACAATGAGTAAAGCAGCTAGTCCTCTAAAGCCCTCTAAAAGCATTAGCTTTTGAGCCGGTTGTTTGATCGTCTTACTTGAATGCGGCATAACGTCTATCCTCGGACAACCATCCCACGTTAAGTGGGTATCCCTGGTTTAAGCTCACCGTATACTCCCAGGGTTTCAGTCACCACACGGGTGACGTTGAGCCAGTCTAGATTCTTCTGGGCCTGTGCTTTCCAGTAATTGAGTTGGGTAGAATTTTTGAGTAGCGCTGCAATGGTAGCTGCCAGTGCTTGGCTATCTCCCGGTGGCACTAACAATCCCGCTCTCCCCTGTTCTAGAACTTCAGGGATGCCATCTACCCGACTGGCGACGATGGCACAGCCGACTTCTCGAGCTTCTGAGATGGCCAGGCCAAATGGTTCTCGATGGGATGCTAAGACAAAGACATCTGTTGATAGTAAATAGGCGCGAGGATCGGTCTGAAATCCTTCAAAATGGATACGACTAGCCACCCGTGTCTGACGGGCCTGAACCTGGAATTGTTCTTTTTCTGGACCATGGCCAACTAGGTAAAGATGGGCCTCTGGAAAATCTAGGGCAATCTTTTCAAACGCTACAATTAGCTCAGCAATTCCCTTTCGGGAGTTCATCCCGGCCACGGTGGTAATGGCCGGACGCTGTAGGCAAACGGGCGGGCAGTCGGTTAGTGAGCCGACACGAGGACTCTCAAGGGTACCATTGGTGACAACTCGTAGTTTGCGAGGTGGGATCCCACGGTGCTGCATCGACTGAGAGACGGCCTGGCTCACGGCAATCACGCGATCGGCCAATCCCATCAGTTTGGCGCTCTCTTGAACTTCATTATGGACGGTGGCGACTAAACCGTATTGACTCCAGAGCTTTAAGCTACGAGCCAGCACGGCTCCTGTCATCATGTGGGCATGGACAATATCTGGCTGTACCTGCTGAACAATAGCTCGGTACTGTGACGCTGCCCGCGCCAAATTACGCCAGGATCGGGTTTGGTTTAATCGAAAATGTGTTACCTCATATTGAGCCAATAGGGTCTCATATTCACCACCGCCGGAGATAACGCTAACCTCATACCCGGCTTGGGCCTGGAGGCAGGCCAAGTCTACGGCAACATTGACAATCCCATTTCCTATTTTTTGAATATGGTTGAGAATATGTAGGACTCGCATTATATCGCTCCAGCCGTTGGACGTTGAATTGCCTGCAGTCCGTTCAACACATCTAAATATTGATGGACGATACAGTCTATGGTGAAGGCTTGCGATCGCACCTTCAGCACCTGAGTATCCATGGGTTGATTGAGGGTGGCCACAATGGCATTGGCCATGGCTTCATGGTCACCAACCGGCACCAGTTCGCCGTATTGGCCTTTATTCAAAATTTCAGCCGGTCCACTCTCACAATCAGTAGAAACAACCGGCGTCCCGGCCGCAATCGCTTCAGCCACCACATTGCCAAACCCTTCATAGATCGATGACAACACAAAGACATTGGCCCTGGCCATATAGGCGTAGGGATTTTCAACAAAGCCCAGGAACAAAACATCATCCTGTAGCCCAAATTTTTTAATCAACCCCTCCAGCTCGGGTTTAACCCCAGGCTCACGGGGGTCAACATCCCCCAAAATCATCAGCCGAGCTGGACAGCACTGGCGAACCCGGGCAAACGCCTGAATTAGGGTGGCAAAACTCTTTTGCTTAACAATTCGCCCCACCCCCAGTAAAACAGGCGGCTGATCATCTGCAAACCACGGATCGGCAATGGCCTCCTGGGCTTTTTCGCTAAAGTCAGCTGTGACAACAGGGTAGTGGCTCACAGTCATCTGCTGCATTGAGATTTTGGCATGTTGCTCAATATCTCGCGCCACACCTTCTGATGCGGTCACAATGGCATCAGCCCAAGGGTAAAACCGCTGCACCACCGCCCATTTTATTTTTTGCATAAGCATGGCATGGCGATCTTGAAATTGTTGGGAAAGGTTAGTCTGCACGCACATGACAACCTGAGTATTGACCCCTGCCAGACGCTTGGCCCAAGTGGCCGAACTAAAAATATCCAACGTAGAGATCAAGAACGCAGGCTGTTCTTGTTTTAAATATTGCTTTAGGGCCAGGGTCTTAAACAAAATCACCGGCGATTTTGCATCCAGGTTTACCAGTCGAATCGTGTCTGGAATCTTCGACAAGTAGGCTCCTTCAGCTTGGGCAACAACAAGATCAACATCAAACCCACGCTTGGCAAATCCTTCGGCCAGATGCAACATGACCCGTTCGGCCCCGCCTCCATCCAGATTGGGAATAAATAAACTAATAAACGGCATTGTTTACTCCTTTTGAG
>CALBPH010000308.1 GCA_937899365.1 uncultured Leptolyngbya sp. | reverse complement strand
AAGTTCATCTCTTGCTGGGATAGTGCGATCGCAGCCGACCAGGCAGGCGGTTTAAAGAACCACTTCCCCAACACCCTGATCCAGGGCAAGGGGCTGCTGGCAACCGAAGCGCCGATGACCGTGCCCCTAATCGAGGCAAAGGGCTGTGTCCCCATGGTCACCGACGTATTTTTTGAATTTGAGGATGCTGCCGGTCAGATCTATCGGCTCCATGAGCTAGAGCTGGGACATACCTATGACGTAATTATTTCGCAAAAGGGAGGGTTCTATCGCTACCGAATGTGCGATCGCATCCAAGTTACCCACTACTATCGGGCCACGCCCTGTCTGCGCTTTCTGGGGCGCAGCAATTCTACCAGCGACATGGTGGGCGAAAAACTTACCCCGGACTTTGTTAGCCAGGTCATAGAACATCTAGACCTACCCACCCCCACTTTCAAATGTCTGGTTCCCAGCCTGTCTCCGTATCCCCACTACCGCTTACTCACTGACCAGAGCGACCCTGCAGAACACCTCGGCAACACCCTAGACCAGCTGCTCTGCAAAAGTTTTCACTATCGCCAAGCTCGTCTTCTGGGTCAGCTTCAGCCCGCTAAAGTCGATGCGTCACCAGACATGCGTCAGCGTCTGATGCAGCATCACTATGACCGGGGCAAACGTCTTGGCGATGTGAAATATCCTTGTTTGTTATCTGCGCCCGTTGATGTCTAGCGGTTAATGCCTAGCGGCTATGGTTTACGCCACCACCAAGCAGCGCTAGCATGATACAAAACTCAATGAATCCGAAAATTTACTTAATAAAGGCGATTTTTGATGGTTTAAGGTTGCCTTTATCGTTCGAAGGTCATCTACGGCAAAATGCAGGTGAGCACGATACTGCAACGTGAAAATTACTAGCAAACTCGTGAGGCATGATCAAACACCTGGGCGTACTAACCGCAATGCTAACGGGACTTTGGGGTGCTCCCCCTGCCCTGAGTCAGTCTCTGCCGTCGGTAGACGACCTAGCTGCTGAGCAACCGCAGACAGCGCCAACGATCCGTGTGGGCACTAAGGAGATTCCCCCCTTTGTTTCCCTAAATCCGTCCACCTTGCCCTATGGCTATAGCGTCGATCTTTGGCATGAGATCGCAGATGACCTAGACAGACAGACAGAATGGGTCACCTATAACTCCGTCAGTGATCTGCTAGATGGGCTAAAAACCGGTGAGATTGAATTTGCCATTGCCGGGATTTCCATCACTGCCCAGCGAGAATCCCAGGGTCTAGATTTTTCCTATCCCTTTTATCAATCTGGTCTGCAGCTGATGGTACCCAAGCCAGATACAACGATTGTGTCCCTGGCCAGCGGCATGTTCCAGTGGGGTAACCTGCGGCCTATTTTTCTGATATTTGCCAGCAGCACCCTGGTGGGCGGTCTAATCTGGCTGGTCGAGCACAACCATAACGAACATTTTTCAGGCCACCCCATCAACGGAGTGAGTCAGGGCATCTGGTTTGCCATTGTCACCCTGGGCACGTTTGGCTACGGCGATGTCACCCCAACCAAATTTGCCGGTCGTCTGATTGCCACCCTGTGGATGGGGCTGAGTTTCTTTATTGTGGCGGACTTTATCGCCTCTCTCACGGTACACCAGCTGAGCGAAAGCACCCTCGATTTACAAAAACTCAGTGGCGAATCGGTAGGGGCCATTGCCGGCACCACCGGGGAAATTTTTCTCCAGAGTCAGCCCGTAGAGATAGTGGCCTATCCAGATTTTGTTACCGCTGTGGCTGCCCTAGAAACCGGCAAAATTAAAGGTCTGGTGCAAGATGCTCCTGCCATACAGTACTTTATCAGCCGTAATCCAGATATGTTTGTGCTCGCAGGCGATCTCCTCACCAACGAGGGCTATGGCATTGCTGTTCGCGAGGAAAATGCCAACCTACTGGAGCGGATCGATCGGCTGATTTTGGACTACCAGCAGCGGGGCTTTTTACAAGAACTGGATCGCAAGTGGTTTAACGAAGCGCTCTCAGAATCGGCCACAGGATGATGTATAGCGATCCCCAGTTTTTAACAAGACACATAAGCACAGTCTCAAACGTAGCCATATCAAATAGTTAATTGCAAAGGGTAATGTTGAACTATAGGACGGGTGGTCGATGTGTGTTGGGTATCGCCACGATACTCCTGGCGGGCTGCTTAGCTAAACCTAAGGAAAACACCCTCTCCCACGGTCTGCCTGACGGTGGTTATGAGCGCATTAGCCAAGAAATTATCCAGGCCAGTGATGCGACTAGTGACCTCACTGTGGTGGGTCAAAACTCAGAAGGGTCTAGCCAAAACCTGCAATGGCTACAGACCGGTCAGGCTGACTTTGCCCTCACCCAGCTAGACGTGGCCAGTGAGGCCATGAAAGCTGGCCGAATTCAGGCGGTCGCCACACTGGCAGAAGAGTTTATCTATATTATTGTTCGCAATGACTCGTCGGTTAAGACGCTGACGGACCTAGCGGAGCAGCGCGTTGCCGTTGGTACTAATGGCAGCGGCATTCACTACACCTCGCTACGGCTATTCTCATCGGCACAGATTCCCATTGTGCCTGTGCCCATCAGCCCTAAAATTGCCTTTCAACAGCTCAACAAGGGGGCAATTGATGCGCTGGTGTATGTGGGTCCCCACCGCAGTAGTTTTTTGCAAACAGAGCTCAGCCAGGGCTCTGTACTAAGAATTGTCCCCATCGACCAAAAGCTCATTAACTATCTGGTGCTGCGGTCACCCGAGTCCTATCAGGCTGCCAAAATTGCCTCGGGTATTCAGCGGATTAATCCCCCTGTGCCGCCCAGAGATATTCCCACTCTGGCTACGGCCACGGCGTTGGTAACGAGACCTGATACGGACAGCCGAACCGTCTCGTTAATCATGTGGGCGCTGATATCCAATGCGCGTCAGTTTAGTTTGTTCTACCCTGAGCTAGGGGCGGGAAATCCAGAAAGTCTCCTCACCCGAGGCTTGGTTTATTTGCATCCAGGGACCATCCAAGCCTTAACCTATGGCGATCCTCGTGCTGCATGGGCGCGCTATATTCAACAAAATAAACCGTTACAAACGGCGATGATCATGCTGACTATTACCACCAGTGTGAGTTATTTCCTGCGGCGTATGCGTCAGCGTAAAAGTAAGGCGGTGGTGCAGGGGGTGCGCAATAGTGTCATGGCTTTGCGGGCCGAGCTCCAGACCGATCCCCGCCGCGTATCCGACAACTTAGAAGAGATCCGTCAGCAGCAGCGACTACGGCTCATTGATGATGAAATCTCTAAAGAGGTGTACGACCAGCTAGAGCAGACGATTCAGCCCCTGGCTGAGCAATGCCGTACGCTGCTCCACACCCAGCGTCAAGAGTCTATTCAACAAACCTTTTCCATGTTGGATGACTGGCAATTGCGGCTGCGGCTTGATCCCAGTCAAGCTCTCCAAGAAATGGGAGAGATGGATACCAATACTCGAGAAATGCTTGCACAAAACAGAATTGATTTACAAACCTACTTGCAAATCAAAACTATTGTCTGGCAGTCCTACCGTGACTATCAGCTAAAGCTCAGCGCTAAAAACGGGAGTCAGCCATAAAGAATAGCTATCGTTAAAATGCTTGTTTTAGAGCGGATCTCATCTCACTATTGCGGAATATAAAATTTACCGATGGAACTGGTGGAAATACGCATACTTTCAGCCAGTTCTCCCTATTAGTCATTAGTACCTCGCATCTACGACGACAGTTAGGCCCCAACTGAGGCTCAAAAATCTGAGTTTTTCAGCTCAATTTTGTAATCTGTGAGAGAACTATGACAGTTAAACGCTCCCCGTTAAAACATAATCTATCATTACCATTGACCAGTGTCGTTAGTTCTTCGACTGATGATATAGAGGCCGCTATTTTAGATAACTGGATTGATGGCATTCTGGTTCTGACTCAGGATGGTCAATGTGTGCATAGTAATAGTTTGGCAAGGCGAATTTGCGATCGCATCGCTAAGGAATATCCGTGTGTTGGTGCGATTCCCGAAGAAATCTGGCGTGTTTGTCAGATTTTAATTAAGAGTTGTAGAGATTTTCCTGGTCGCCCTGTTGTTGAGTCAGAGCTGGAGCTGAGGCAGTCCTATGAACACTTTCGAATTCGAGCGAGATGGTTGCGTGTAAAGAACAACGCTGAGCCTAAAATCTTAATTGTTTTGGAAAATCAAACCCATTCTAAGCAAAACCTAGCGATCACCGAAGTGATTAAGTACGACTTAAGCCCACGGGAAGCGGATGTTTGGGAGCTTTATCGCATTGGGTATACCTACCAAGAAATCGCTGCAAAACTACACATTGCTCTGAATACTGTCAAAAAGCACATGAAGAATACTTACGCCAAGCAACAACTAGGGGAAATGGTGGAAACCTCTTATGTTGAAAAGCTTGCAAGCTGAGGCTTGTGCCTCAGCGCATTTGAGCAAGATTTGTCAATTTGTTTTCTATTCTCTCGACGTCGTTCTTATCGATTTTTGGTGAATACTCAATTCTTCTATGTATAAAAAAGTACCCATTGGGGTACTTTCGAAAAGGTTCGGCAGAGAGCATTATAGAGCTATGAGATCGTCATTAAGAGTGAGTTAACGCTGAAAAGCGTAGAAGTTTGCTTTGTAAACGTGAGAATAACTCTTCTTTGAACTAC
>CALBPH010000307.1 GCA_937899365.1 uncultured Leptolyngbya sp. | reverse complement strand
CGTCCTGTATTCTTATTTTTTCTTATATAATCTTTCTCATACTTACCCACCCACTCTCCGTTCGTCCGCTTTTGGGTGTTCACTCGCGTCCGATAGTTGTCCTTCGAAAACGTCTTGGTCTCCAGTGCGTCAGACAGCTTGACCGCATCCACCCGAGCTGCCTTTATCCCTCGCTCATTGCAGATCAGTCCCGTAGCTACTACCTGCTGATACGGCTTGACTCGCTTACTTTCTGGCCTGGCTGGTAAAGTCGCTCTTAAGTACAACTTTCCACCCCGCCGCTGCAACCGTGCCTTACAAAACAAAGCCCTTAGAAACGCATTGGCTTCTGATATTTTGGCGTCTATTTGCTCGTCGCTCAGCGGCTTTTTCATTTGTACATAAAGTTTGGACTGTTTTATTCGTGCAAAGACGTGCAAACCCGGTTATTTGGTTACCCAAATTTTAACAATTTTTAGGGTTATATTTGCTGAAAGCATTGATATGGTTGGGTTGTAAATATATTTTTGTACTTTTGCATAAAAACCGATCGATTCGTATGAGTTATCTGGAAACGGGCCGATAATCTTGAGAAGGTTGAATGGATACCCGACGTGCAGTTCGCCAAAATCGCTTATGGAATCAAACTTTAAGCAGCTTATCTTAACTCTCCAGGGACAGTTACCAGGGGTGGATGAAGGCATAGCCTCTGAGCTGGTGGATATGATGATGCGATCGCGAAAAGTGGGTCGTCCACCTCGGGGTCAGCCGCTGACGGGTATCTATCAGGAAATTTGCGATCGCATCCGTCAGCATCTCACCCAGCTACTCCAGGACTGTATCGAAAAGGGTCTTCTAGACCCGGACCCCGCCTGGGGCTATCAGCTCCGGACCCAGGCTACCCAGGCCGCCTTGAGCGATCCCCTACTCAAGGGGCTGGCCCTCGAAGCCCAACGCCAGCCTAACCCTAGCGGTCTCAGGCAGCATGCCCTACTCCAGTTAGTAGAGGCCATCCGCGCCTGTGGTCGTCTGGCCCGTCCCCACCGCGCCAAATTTACCCCGTCGTTTTACACCCTGCTATACGAGGAGGCCGTTAACCGTACCCTGGTCTACGTTTGCCAAAAGATTGACACCTACGATCCCAATCGGGGACAGGCGCAAAAGTTTATGAACTGGGTGAACTTTCGCCTAGACCGGATGGTGATTGAATGCCGTCGTCAGTTTAGCGATCGCGATACCCAAGAACTGCCCAACCTTAACGATCTAGAGCGGCTGTCCCAGCCAGAGCCAACGTCATCCCTAGCCAGCGATGTCCGGGACTATATCGCCGCTGACCCAGAGGATGTGTTCAAATCTACCCATATTCGCAAATGTCCTGAGGCTAGCTTTCAAGCCATTGCCCTAGCCCGATTTGGCGACCAAAGCTGGGAAGAGATTTCTAACCAATTTGGGATTAAAATTCCCACCCTCAGCAGTTTTTTTCAACGCTGTTGCGACAAGTTTTCTGACCAATTTCAACAACTTTTGTAGGGGCTGGTGCCTCCGCCCTATTTTTCCGCCTATTTCCCCGTTTTTCCGGTTTCCCCATTCCCTGTTTTTAATGGGCTCCGTGCCCACCCCCTGACTTCCCACTGTGCCGCAAGAGAGCGCCGACCATGAACACTTCCCTTTCTGACTTTACGGTTCCGCTTACCCTAGAACCCCACCACCAAGCGGAACAATTTCGAAAACATCAGACATCGCCGCAAAAGGCAAAACAAGTTTACCTTAATACCCTGGCGATTTATGCCACCCGGTTTTATCTAGAATGTCTGGGCTATGAGCCAGATTTAGCCGCTAGCGATGGATTAAACCCGGTGCAACAAATGCTGCTGGGCACATCGGCGCTAGCGGTAAAAGACTACGGCCAGCTGGAATGTTTGCCCGTGGTGGGTGGAGAGATGGAAGTTGCGATCGCACCTGAACTCCACCAAGATCGGCTCGGCTATATTGCCGTCCATATCGACAACAGTCTACGCACCGCCACACTGCTGGGGTTTGTCACCGAAGCCGCCCAGCAAGTCTCCCTCTCCCAGCTACAGCCCATGGAAAACCTATCCGGTCTGGGGCAACGGGTAAGCGAACAGATTACCCAGCTCAGTGACTGGTTGCAAAACCTGACCGATGACGCCTGGCAAACAATAGATAGCGTTGTTAATCCTGCCACCCTAGCCTTTAGAAGCCAGCCATCTCAAACTAGTGAGACCGCATTCAGCGAAACTGTCACCGCCCGCAGCAAACGCATTACCCTAAACGAGTACGACATTACCCTGGCCGTTGGCCTACTCCCCCTTTCAGACAGCCAAACCGAAATTCAGGTACAGGTCTACTCCGGGCAGGCACAAACCTATCTTCCCCCCCAGCTGCGTCTCGCTGTTTTAGACACCGACAATCAAGACGTTATGCAAGCCGAAGCTCGGGCCACAGAAGCCATCCAACTCAAATTTACTGGCAGCCCCGGTGCACAAATTAGCCTCAAATTATCCCTACCCAACGCCAGCATCGCCGAGAGATATGAAATCTAACGCCATGACAGCGAAACTCGTCACCCTAAAACTAGAAGGAGATCTCGAAACCAATGGCTTCCACGTTCTCCTAGAAATTGGCGAAGACGGCGACCGTCCAGATATAGAGGCGATTGGGTCGTTGCCCCCCAATCCCGTCCTGCTGCAACAGCTGCAATAGTGGCAAGAAAGCTATCGCTTGCTAGATACTCCATCTCGCATTCAGCCGCTAGAGATTACCTATGTAGGCTCGCTACATACGGTAGAAACCTGCCAGCAAGAGGCGATCAAACTGGGTAAACGTCTCCAAGCTTGGCTACTGTCTGACCCTTTTACCCCCATCGATCAGCCCCTGCGAGAAGAGCTTAACCCCACCGACACCGTCCGGCTGGTTATTCGTACCACCAATACAAACCTACAGCATTTACCCTGGCACCTGTGGGATATTGTCGACCGCTATCCCCACATAGAAATTGCCCTGGGCACCCCCACCCTCAAACGATTAGAAAATCGTCCTGTCCAGCATTCAACCGTTAAAATTCTCGCTATTTTTGGCGACAGTCGCGGTATCGATGTCGCTGCCGACCGGCAGATGTCAGCAGCTATTCCCGGTGCGGAGGCGACGTTTTTAGTCGAGCCCAAGCGCCAGCAAATCACCGAGCAGCTGTGGGAACAACCCTGGAACCTACTCTTTTTTGCTGGCCACGGACGCACCGAGGCCGGGGCCGGCAAGATTTTTATTAACCCCCAAGAAAGTCTTACCCTAGAAGAACTTAAATACGGTCTGCGCGAGGCCGTCAGACAGGGACTCCAGCTAGCGATTTTTAATGCCTGCGATGGTCTGGGGTTGGCAAACGTCCTGGCCCCCCTAGGATTGCCTCAAATGATCCTAATGCGAGAACCCATTCCCGATCAGGTGGCCCAAACCTTTCTAAAATACTTTTTAGACGCCTATGTGACCGGTGAATCCCTTTATTTATCAGCTCGACAGGCC
>CALBPH010000306.1 GCA_937899365.1 uncultured Leptolyngbya sp. | reverse complement strand
AAGGTCATGACATTTTTGAGGTAACCTTAATTCCCAGACGCAGGACAATCCTATGTGACCAGATGTCAACCTTAATCGGGTAGCCTACCTTTTGGGATGATTGCAGCGATAGTCTCGTGGAGACTGTTTTCATGTCTACGACTACACTCACCGATGTTAATGATGTTTTTGGGCAGGCCCAGGAAGGCAGTGTTGCAGCCATTATTCAAATTCTCAACGAGCGGCTAGCGGATAACGGTATTCGTACCCGTGCCGTGTTTATTGATAATGTGCTTCAGCTATTATGCGAAGCCCCCACCAATGAACAGCTGGAAAAATCAGTGGTGGTGGAGAATATTCGAAAAATTCTAGAAACCATCTCACCTCGGCGCATTCGGCGAGTCAAGATCAACAGCCGTTTGGTTCAAGAACAGCAGCTGCTGTGGTTTGAAGAAATCAACCGCGATCCAGACAGTCATCTGCTGTGGGCAGAAATGATCACCCTGAAGCAGCCCCATCTGTTTAAGCGAGTCGCCCGCGATTTTAGACGCCCTAAGATGCGGGGCAGCATGCCTGAGGGCGCGTCTAAATCAGATCTCCGGCAGCGCAAGTCATTTCTCAGTGGCATCATTGGTGGCCTATCCGTTGCGTTACTCGTTTTAGGCGTGAGTATTTGGGCCTACAAACAGCGTTTTGAGCCATCTATTTCCTCTGCCGTTGGTTCTACGCAGGACCAGGTAGCACCCGATCAGACAGCGTCAGACGAAGCGGCACCCGACCAGCTGCCCCTGCCCGAATCCTACGATTCATTTGCTCGGGCGGTGCGTATTGCCGAGCAGTCAGCTAAGGATGGTATCGTCGCTCAAACATCCGCTGATTGGTTATCGTTGGCGGCTCGTTGGCAGCAAGCCTCGGACCTCATGGCTGAGGTACCCGCATCAGATGAGCGCTACGCCATTGCTCAGGATCGGATTAATGCCTACAAGTCCAATAGCGAAAGCCTTTTGAAAAAGGCTAGACAGGTCGATTAATTGACTAGATTAGTCTGCTGTTCGTTGATGATATTGTCGTCAGTTGTTGTTTTATAGGCTTTGGGTGGAGAGCAAATAAAAACTCTCTATGATCTCGAGCTAGTTTGAGCAGCATAACGTTGAGCCCTATCGAAAATTCCTAAGTTCGACGTTACTCAATGCTTACCCCTTTAAAGGTAGTTGCCTTGGGTTTAGCGGACACCGGGGCCTCCTTAATCTGTTGGGTACGCAGGCGATGCTTTTGAAAGTAGCCCTGCCACTCTTCGGGGGCATTGAGAGTTTCTCCACCGTGCTGAGTCAGTCGTTTACGCACCTGGCAGAGGACGGGCGTATTGACACAGGCGCCCGAGATAATCACCTGTCCTTTTGTCAGCGCTGGTAGCTCCTTGAGTAGGTCTCGTCCCGCTGCTTCTACTCCGTACTTGAGACTCTCCTGGTCCACCGGATTGACAATGCGCATCAAAAACTGGCTCATACATTGGGAAAGCACGTCAGAATCCAGCTTGCCGGGTCGCTGGGTAATCAACCCCACCCCCAGGCCAAATTTACGACCTTCGCTGAGGATGGTTCGCAGCACTGCTTTACACCGGGAGGGTTCTTTGGCTGGGGCAAAGCGGTGAGCTTCTTCCACCAATACAAATACGGGAAAAGGCAGGTAGTTTTCGTCCCCTTCCTCAATTTTGTCTCGGGCTGTGTTGATGCGGGCATGGTAGCTCTGACGTAGTACCGCCGCACAAATGACCTGCTGCTCCTCCTGGCTGATTTCGTTCATCTGTAGTACGGTCACCTGCCCCGGCTCAAACAGATCTCGAGGAGCCATGTGGTTAACCTGGAGAAAATAGGGGGAGCGGGCCAGGCGCTCAAGCTTCCATTCTAGGGCTGGGGCGGATGTACCAACCTTGTCTTTGCCCTCGTCATCGGCGGTGGTATCGGCTTCGTAAACCGCTGCAATCAGGTCATTCACATTCCAGCGGTAGTCACCCCGCTTGTGTTTTCCCAAGATAGTAAATGCCTTGTTGAGAATCGATTGCTGACGATCGCTCATCTCAGGCAGCAGGGTAAGAATGTCGTAATAGTCCAGGGACGACATGCGGATCTGAATATCGTCAGGGGTGAGAATTTGGACCTTGGGGGCATAGCCGTCGCTATCTTGAAACGCTGGGTGACCCCGCATTTCTGACAGGGTGTTGTACTCACCGTGGGGGTCAAAAATGAGAACCGCTGCGCGATTGTAGGGCTGTAGAAACTCTTCGATGAGGACACCGGCGGTGTAGCTTTTGCCGGAACCCGTACCGGCAAGAATGGCCATGTGGGTGCTGACAATTTCTTTAACATCTAGCGCTACGGGCACGGCACCCCCAGCACGCAATAGCAGAGACCCGATTTGAGCTGAACCCACCTCTCCTGGCTGCTTTTTGTTGACGACCTGCTGAAGACGGCCATCGGCGACGATGCAAACCTTAGCCCCTGGTGTGGGTGTAATCCGTGGATTGATAAAGCCTAATGCCGGATGGAAGTAGCCAATCACGTCTACCGTGACTTCATAAATTTCTGGATTGGGATAGGCAAACCCGATCAATGATGCGATGGTGTCGGGGCTAATTTGCGTGTCGGCAAAGAGGCGGTCGGGTAAATGATCGATTAGCCGCCGGTCAGAAATTTTGCCAAGAATTTCCCAGGTTGCAGCGCTGTCACTGGGGTCTGGGACTTCGTAGAATACAAACTCGCCAATTTTGACCTGGCGATTATCGGCGGTAATAAAGAGATATTGGTTGCCATCTTCGCCGGGGCCTTTGACGGTGCCAATGACCGGATTTGATTGGGCCAGTGAAGTCATAATGGTGCGATCGCATCAGCGCTGGCTGATCGCCAGCCAACATCACCCACTATAGTAAACCTGTATTGCTGAAAAGCAATCTTAGATTTGGGAGCTGAAAAGCAATCTTAGATTT
>CALBPH010000305.1 GCA_937899365.1 uncultured Leptolyngbya sp. | reverse complement strand
TGCTCCCTCAATGGCCCGTAATTCATCCATGACGGTAATGACTTGGCCATGGTATGTTTGCTCGTCTGCTTTGATTGTAATCAGTGCCTCTTGTTCGGGTTCAAGCTGATCAACGATTTGCTGGCGCAGGGTCTCTTCGGTAACCGATAGTTCGTCTAGAAAAAGACGTCCATCGGGTTTAATTGTGACTGTAAAATCTGCAGGTTCTTGGGGCTTAGAGGTGTCGGCTTCTGGAAGATTAACTGGCAATCCTTCGGTGCGAGTTAGAAACAGGGTGGAGACGATAAAAAATGCCAGGATCGCGAAGATGACATCGATCATTGGCAGAATATTAATTTCAAATTCGTCTTCTAACTCATTGTCATGGATTTGCATATTCAGGAGTTCCTTCGATGGTAGACAGCTGATTTGCATAGTGACCTTCGTATAGCAATTCTAGCTGCCCTCCATGCTCTTGTAAAAGTGCAATCTGCCGCTTGTAAAGACCACGGAATAGATTGGCAAACAACAAGGTGAAGATTGCCACAACCATACCTGCTGCTGTCGAGACTAATGCCTCACTGATGCCGCCCGTGACCACTTCTGCATTGGAACCAATGCCACTAAGTTCAATGGCATCAAAGGAGCGAATCAAACACAAGATTGTCCACAACAGACCCAATAGGGGGGAAACTGCGATAATGGTTTGGAAAATCGTGTTGAAGCGTTTGAGAATCGGTAGCTCTGCTTGAGTCGCACTTTCTAACGCAAGGCGAAATTGGCTAGGAGATGCCTTTTCTAGCTCCAGCGCCTCAAGAAAAATTCGAGAAATGGGTAGATGAATACTCTGTCGCAGTAGACCAAATACATCCATCGGTGTACGGCGATAGGTGGCTAGAATTTTTTTAACAACCTTACGCTGATTGCGATTAATGCGCGCCCAGAAAACTAAACGCTCTATGGAGAGTGCGATCGCAACCAGCGAGAACAATGCAAGCGGCCACATTACAATTCCACCCGCCTGAAAAATCTCAGTCAACGACATACAAATACCCCTACCAGGTTCTAATGCTCAACCGCACAGATTACCAACATGCTGTGCAATTTTCTACTCTGATAGATTTGTACAGCATATTGAGTTTTATTGACATTCAATATCATATAGGAGGCCATTGTAATATACATGGATGCAATTAATCCACAATCAAGATAATCGCCTAAAAAGACCGATCGATCTATGGTTTACGCACTTGAGGCCCGCCTGCCATAGCCAGAGTCAATCGTAATTGCACGCACATTTTTATTTCATTTTTTTATCAGTAAAGCTAGACTGGTTCAATCTATGCCCAGTCATTATTGATAGCCAATATCGATAGCTTTTGTATGGCGCTTTCCCAATCATGTATCGAGCAGCACAATAAGGAAGACGCGATTGCACGCAGATGGCTGTGTTGGGGATTAGTCTGTGCGTCTGGTTTCCACGTTGCACTGATTCCATTATTAGCGATGCGTCCACTTCCACTCAAAGACTTGGACGAGCTAGAACGGATTGAATTGATTGTGACCGCTCCCGATGAAACCAGTACGCTTGTAGACCCGGCGGCACAGGTGGAAGAGCAAGCTCCAGAACCCGAACAGCCACCACCGCCACAATCTGAGAAGCAGGAAGACCTAGAGGAGCCCGAAGAGCCTGAGAAACCCGAAGAGCCCGAAGAACCTGAAGAGCCCGAAAAACCCGAAGAACCTGAAGAGCCGGAAGAACCCGAAACCTGATTAGCCCGAGGAGCTTTATGAGCTAGGTGAGCCTGAGGAGCCCGAAAGTACAGAGGAGCCAACGAATGATTCTTCAGAAGAGGCTGAACCTACTGAGAACCCAGGCGATAGTCAGGAGCCTCAGCAGGCCACAACAGAGGGAGCAACAGCTGCGACTGAGAGTAGCGGTCCTACTAGGGTGGCAGCAGCTTCTGGCCCAGGGATTGTAGTTCCTTCAGGTAGCAATGATGATGATACCGGCCCATTAGACACCGGAGAGGACGATACCGGTCAAGGAGAAACGGGATCAGGGGAAGGTTCTGAGGATAGAACGGCGGCCCGTCAGGGAAATTCCGAAGACGCTACACCTAGTCGGGGAAGCCGTCGATTTGGCTGTCGTAATTGTGTTGCGCCTTCCTATCCTGACGCGGCATTAGATGAGGAAGTAGAAGGACAGCCAGGCGTTGAATTTGAAGTTGATGAAGACGGTAATGTGATTAGTGCCCGTATTGTTCAGCCCAGTGGTAGTGCCGCATTGGACCAGGCCGCTTTAGATGCCGTTAGACGATCAACCTTTACGCCAGGGGGGCAAGGTCGTGCCCGCACCATGGAAGTAGATTTCTCCATTGAGGGATCTGAACGTAATCGAGCAGCCCGGAGACGTGGTGAGCGGCGAACTGTAGAGGAAGCGGCCCCTGTCGAGGCGCCACCCCCTAGTGCGGCCACAGCTCAACCGGCACCGTCCGCACCAGAGGCTGATACGTCATCCAGTACGCCATCACCTAGCTCAACAGAATCAAGCGATGGTAGTCGTGATGATGGTGACCCTGTCAACCCAGATTCTGGCTCCGACGAGAATTCTAACCAAGCTGACACTCCTATCCCAGGAGAACCAACAGAATCAACAACAGAAACCCCATC
Source organism: uncultured Leptolyngbya sp. (assembly GCA_937899365.1). GTDB lineage: Bacteria > Cyanobacteriota > Cyanobacteriia > Phormidesmidales > Phormidesmidaceae > Leptothoe. The sequence goes on along the minus strand of CALBPH010000305.1, from coordinate 4,167 downwards.
GAACTCTAGTCAACCTGCCGAGACGAGTCCGCCATCGGCTGATGTGGCTCCTGTCACAACTCCAGAGTCAGTAACAACACCCTCCAATGCTCCAGCGGAGCCTAGGGTGCCCGCATCTCCCGCGCCACCGCAGCCAGCGCCCGCATCTCCCGCGCCAGAAGCGCCCAGTGCGCCTCAGCCCTCCCAGCCAACAGCGCCACCGCCGCAGCCCGCGCCACAACCAGCGCCACAGCCTAGACCGCAGCCAGCGCCACAGCCTAGTAGGCCACAACCAGTGCCACAGCCTAGGCCACAGCCTGCGCCACAGCCTGCGCCTACGGTTCCACCGCCTGCTAGCGAATCAATCCCTGAAAACTAGTACCAATGGAGAGAATTAAAGAGCGATTGTTGATTCAATCTCGCCCTTCCCTACTGGCGATCGGATGTATTCTTGGAATTTGGCTTTTGTTGGCATGTTTTGTGACGAGCATTGCTTCAGGTGTGGCCGATATTTCACCCGCCGATGTCTATCAAGCGTTAACTGCTCCGAACGGTTCTACAGAGCATTTAATTATTCGCACCGTACGGTTACCCCGATCGCTTGCAGCGCTAATGGTAGGGGCGGCAGTCGCTGTAGCTGGGGCAATTATGCAGGGACTGACACGCAATCCTCTGGCTGATCCTGGAATTTTGGGGATCAATGCTGGGGCCGCCTTTGCTGTCGTTCCCGCAGTGTTTTTGTAAAACACAGTGACATTGAACATTTATGCTGGATTTGCGATGGCAGGAGCAGCGATTGCAGCTATAACTGTTTATGGTCTTGGTTCCTTGGGCAGGGGAGGACTGACCCCACTGAATCTCACTATTGCGGGTGCAGCCTTAACAGCATTAGTGTCGTCTTTGACTACAGGCATTCTTATTATTAGCCAACGTACTTTAGAAGAGATTCGTTTTTGGTTGGCGGGGTCTGTCGCTGGGCGGGATATGGAATTGGTAATACAGGTGATGCCTTACCTGTTAGTAGGCCTGATGTTAGGTTTAGTGTTAGGAAAACAGCTGACAACATTGAGCTTGGGCGATGCCGTTGCCAAAGGCTTAGGTCAAAAGACCATCTGGGTAAAAGTAATGGCGGCAATGAGTGTTGTTTTATTGGCAGGCGGCTCAGTTGCGATCGCAGGTCCCATCGGCTTTATTGGTCTGATTGTCCCCCACATTGTCCGCTTTTGGACAGGGGCCGACTACCGTTGGATTCTGCCCTATTCAGCCCTGTGTGGTTCAATTTTATTGCTCCTGGCCGATATTGGGGCTCGATTGATTATTCAACCTCAAGAACTCCCGGTCGGTATTGTTATGCCGCTGTTGGGAGCCCCCTTCTTTATCTATCTCACCCGTTCTCAGGTAAAGCGTTAAATCTATGGAAAAAACAGGGCAGTCTCCATCTCAATGGCTGGTTTTGCGGACAGGGTTTCTCTCGGCACGGCTGGATCGACGAGTTCCTAAAATTTTGCTAGGTCTGACCTTAGTCACGCTGACCGCCATGGTGTGGAGTGTGGGTCAAGGAGACTATCCGGTGCCACCGCTAGATGTGATTCGTACCATCTTGGGCTTACCGACAGATAACCCAGATTATGGAATAATTGTAAATACCCTCCGTTTACATAGAACACTAGTGGCTAGGGTAGAGGGAATGGCTATGGCAATAGCAGGCACTCTGACCCAGGGAATTACTCGCAATCCCCTAGCAGCCCCCGGCATTATTGGCGTTAATGCCGGCGCAGCGCTGGCGGCAGTCAGTCTGATTATTGTTTTTCCAGGGGCACCGATAGCGGCACTCCCCCTGGCCGCTTTTGTGGGAGCCTTTACTGTCGCTATCTTGATATACCTACTGGCTTGGAATGGGGGGAGCTCTCCAGTCAGGTTAATTTTAGTCGGTGTAGGGTTTAGTCTGGTGGCGGGTTCCCTGACTAATCTCATGATCACCTTTGGCAATATTTTTGATGTCAGTCAAGCGATGGTGTGGTTAGCGGGTAGTGTTTATGGTCGCAGCTGGGCCCAAGTGTTTGCCTTTACACCCTGGCTGGTTGTTTTTGGCTTGTTGTCGGTAGTGTTGGGCAGAGAATTAAATGCATTGCAAATGGGAGATGATGTGGCCCGAAGTCTGGGCAGTCGACTGGAATGGCAGCGTGGCTGGTTATTGTTGAGTTCGGTGGCCCTGGCGGCGGCGGCGGTGGCTACGGCGGGGGGCATTGCCTTTGTGGGGCTGATGGCCCCCCACATTGCTCGGCAACTGGTGGGGCCTTCCCATGAGGGCCTATTGCCCACAGCGGCTCTAACGGGCGGTATGGTGGTGGTGCTTGCGGATCTGCTTGGGCGGCTGTTGTTTGCGCCAATTGAACTGCCCTGCGGCATCATCACGGCTGTGATTGGTGCGCCTTATTTTATGTATTTACTAATTCGCGATCGCAAATGACCGACACTGCCCTGACCACCCGCAAACTCACCTTGGCCTATGATGGCAAACCCATCATCGAAGGGTTAGACCTGGCCATTCTCTCCGGCAAGATTACCGTACTAGTCGGACCTAACGGCTGTGGTAAATCTACCTTACTCAAGGGGTTAGGGCGGTTACTTAAGCCACAACACGGTGTTGTGTATCTAGACAGCACCTCCATTTTTAAATTGTCGACTAAAAAAGTGGCTCAACAGCTAGGACTGTTGCCCCAAGGACCGATTGCTCCTGATGGGTTAACCGTACGAGAGCTGGTGGCCCAGGGTCGCTACCCTTACCAAAGTTGGCTACAGCAGTGGAGCAAAGAAGACGAAAAGGAAGTTGAGTCAGCGCTGGCGATTACTGAGCTACAAGAATTGGCCCACAGACCTGTGGACAGTCTTTCTGGTGGTCAGCGTCAGAGAGCTTGGATTGCGATGACCCTGGCACAAAACACTCAGATATTATTGTTGGACGAACCAACAACATTTCTTGACCTGGCGCATCAAATGGAAGTGTTAGACCTACTCTATGAGCTGAATCAGCGAGAAGGGCGCACTATTGTCATGGTACTCCATGAATTGAACCAGGCTTGTCGCTATGGGGATTATCTAATTGCCATGAAAGCGGGCCAGGTATGTGCCCAGGGCGTTCCTCACAACGTGATGACTGAAGCCTTAGTACAAGATGTGTTTGGCCTCGACTGTCGCATTGTTAGTGATCCAGTCGCAGGCACACCACTGTGTATTCCGATTGGGCGAAAGGTCTCGGTTGGTCAGAAATTTGTTTAAATTCTATTTTTCTTGACTGTCGGGGTTGGAGGTTCCGGTATGACGAGTGGGGATGATTGAGGGCATCGCAGAGAGTGAGGCCAGTTTGGTAGTGCTCTACGCAGTTTGTACACCCGATTTCTTTGGCTTTAATGCCGACGGTACTCTGCTATACCGTGGCCGGTTAGACGATGCTCGCATGGGCGATCCGACTAACCGCAAACCTGAGCTGCTGGCAGCCATGACATTAGTGGCGGTCTACTGGCGCTGGCCCAACGGTGCAGCACCCTAGCATGGGCTGTTCGATTAAGTGGAGCTAACTCTAAACTAAGATATCCTAGGAGACATATTATGACTTCAAAGTGGCCCATTCAATACCCCGATCGAATTCAACTTTATTCACTGGGAACCCCCAATGGACAAAAAGTTGCCATTGCGCTCGAAGAAATGGCCCTGCCCTATGAGGCTCATCGGGTCGATATTATGGCAGGCGATCAGTTTACCGATGAATTTATAGCAATTAACCCCAACTCAAAAATTCCCGCCATTGTTGATCCCAACGGGCCTGGGGGCGTTTCACTATCAGTATTCGAGTCAGGTGCAATTTTGATTTATTTGGCAGAAAAGTCAGGCCAATATTTGCCCACTGACCCGACAGTCCGTAGTGAGTGTTTGCAGTGGTTGTTTTTTCAAGTGGGTGGCGTGGGACCGATGTTTGGCCAGTTTGGCCACTTTTATAAGTACGCTAAGGAAAAGATTCCCTATGGCATTAATCGCTACCAAACAGAAGTTAAGCGTTTGTTGGGCGTTTTAGAGACGCAGCTGCAGGGACAAGATTATCTTCTAAAAGAGGGCTATACCATTGCTGATATGGCGACGTTCCCTTGGGTGGGTGCCCTCGATTGGGGGTATGGCGCAGCTGAGGTGTTC
>CALBPH010000304.1 GCA_937899365.1 uncultured Leptolyngbya sp. | reverse complement strand
GCAGAGACTTTTAATCAAGTTGTTGAAAAAGTCTACCAGTTGGAAGCAGACATTGCCATTTCAAAATTGAGTCGTACTCTGAGTCGTGCAAAACGAGTACACTTCTCTCATCCCTACGTCACCATGCGTCAGGGATTACTGGTCAATCGTTTACAGCTCGCCCAGCAAACAGACGGGGACCATATTATTGAAGCTATTCGTAACTTTAATGGCAATGTCGGTGTGATCGAAGGATCTTCCTATGGCAGCTTTATTAAACAAAAATTTCCAGCAGCGACCATCCAAGAATACCCTACCTGGGATGACATTGTTAAAGCCGTAGTCAACGGTGATATTCAGGCCGCGTATCGAGATGAACTAGAAATTAAAAAGGTGATTCTCAAAAATCCAGATGCGGCCCTTAGACTCCAAACCATTGCGTTAACAGATACCCAAGATCAAATTGCCATGGCTATTCCTTGGGATAGCCATAATTTACAAGCATTTGTGAATCAATATCTAGACACATTCAAGCTTGACTACACCGCTGATGATGTTTTGGGTGAGTATGCTGACTACCTACAAGAGTAAACCCTATGACGATTAACCCGATAACTAAGCGCCAACAGCTTTGGTCAAGCACGCTCTCTCTCAGTTGGTTACGGAGCCCTAGGGCCATAGTAGTTAGCGTTGTTCTAGCCATTTATACAGGTACAACCCATAAAGAACTGGCTGTCTTACTCGCTCCCGTTGGAGACTTTTATCTAGGTCTGCTGAAGATGTGTGTCCTGCCTATTCTGTTGGCCGCCATTACTACGAGCATTGGCCGGCTCATGCGCAGTAGCAACGCCGCCCAGTACATTAAGCGTATCCTGGTGATATTCCCCTTGGGGCTCATAGCATCTAGCGGGTTAACCGTAGTGATTGCCGCCATTGCAGGTCCAGGACGTAATCTTTCTACAAAAACCTTAGAATCTCTGGGGGTGCTGGTCAATGACTCTAGTGTTGATCTGGAAATGGCCCTAACAGGCCCTATTCTGGAAGAACCCTCTAGAGGGATGGGGGCATTTCTCATCAGCTTAGTTCCTGACAATATTTTTAGTGCGCTTAGTCAGGGAGAAACATTAAAAGTACTGATTTTCTCAATTATTGTTGGCATTTCGCTGGGGTTGATTCGCGATCGCGTTACCGAACCCTGTTTTGATATTTTAGAAGCGATCTATCGCACCTTTAACCAACTGATCAACTGGCTGACCATGGTTTTACCCATTGGCCTATTTAGTTTGTTGGCCTATCAGCTCTCTCAGCAAGGCTTAGATGTCATGCTATCTATGATTAACTTTGTGGTGGCAGCCTTGGTTATCTTTTTAGTGGTCTATGTACTAAGCACACTGGTGGTTTGGCAACAGTCCAAGACATCTTTGATTAGCGTTTTGGCAGCTCTACGCGAGCCAACAATTCTGGCATTGGCAACGTCTAGTAGCCTAGCCTGTCTACCGTCATCCATCGCCCAGCTGAGTGAAGCCCTAAAATTCAATCGTCAAACAGTCAACCTGGTCACTCCACTGTCCATTACGATTTGCCGGTTTGGTTCAGTGATTTACTTTGCCCTTGGCTCTTTGTTTGTGATGCAGCTATACGACAAGCCCCTGAGTTTTGGCAGCGTCATCATTGTGATTGCTGGATCTATTTTTGCTGGCATGGCAACGGCTGGCGTGACCGGTATTCTCACCTTAACCATGCTAGGTATTGTTTTAGAACCATTACAACTGCCGTTAGAGGCCGTACTCGTTCTATTTGTTGCCATTGATCCAATTATGGATCCCTTTCGCACATTAAGCATCGTCCATACCGGCATTGCAGCCACTGCGGTAATTGCCGATGTGGAGACGATTGGATAAACTTGCCACCAGTGTCGACTCCGCTCAAGCAGCTAATAAACAGAGGACTGAGTGGAGTCATGCGCTAATACAACAGAAGAGTGAGCGGGGCTGTTCGGGCAGCATCTCACCCGCTATTGATTATTTCTATAAGCTTTGCGAACTTGCTGAGCCTGTTTTAACGCTGTTTCTAGCTGCTGTTGCTCACAATTGGCACGACCATTCTGCCCCACCTCTGTTTTCAGCAGCTTTACCTGCTCAGAAAGTGTCTGTTGACGACTCATAACCACAATGGCCATATCATTAAACAATTTGGCCAATTTACTAAACTCATCAGGACGTGCGATTACACGGGCTAATGTGCTCGGGTCAAACCGGTTTCGTTTAATCTCATCAGCGGCTTGATTAAGCTTATTGATAGGTCGAATAATATGGAGCGCTGCTGCCACGGCTATGGAGGTGGCTATCACAGTGATGCCAACACCAATTATCAGCGTATGCCGAGCCGTGGTTCGAATCGTTTCCATATAGTCATTTTGAGGAATAGTGACTCCAACGATCCAATCAATTCCCAGATCTTTGAGATGATAAATATGAGCTAACTGCTTCTCGCCTTCTAGTTCAAACTCAAAGGAGTACTCATTTCCCATCTTACTAAGGTCGTCAATGTTTTCTAGCAGATGGGTAACCGTCTCTCGCACTAGTGGAGTTTGACTATCTATAGCAGCCAGGCGCAGTCTGTCATCCCCACGAACAATAAATGGCTTCTCATTAGCAGAAATTGCAATCAGATCTCCAGAGGGTTCGATAATAAATGCTTTGCCATTGGGACTAACGGACAAATTTTGGAGAAAGTCACTTAACTCAAAAAGATAGACATCCGTACCAAATACACCCTCTAACTGACCAGACTTATTAAAGATAGGAATAGCCCGCGTCAGGGTGAGATCAGCTCTAGAGTTTGCAACATAGACCTGACTCCAGATCGGTGCCTGGTTCGAGACGGCTTCTGTATACCAAGTTCTGCCGCGAGGATCATAGTCGGTACCCCCAGACTGCTTAGTCAGGTTAGTTGCCTCTTCTGCTTTGTAAGAGACTCGACGAAAGTCGGTAGCCTGATCGACAAAGTCAATCCGGTTTTGATCATTTTGTCGTTCACTATAGACAAACTCTCCCGAGCTATTACCATAGTAGAGATTATTAGTGAGAGAGTCTGACTGGGTAAGGTACCAAAGGGACTGCCCTAATTGACGAATATCTTGAATATTTAGATTGCCACTGATAACTTCTGCCTCAATCACAGCAGAAATTAAAGTGGGTTTGGTCAAATAGCTAGCTACCTGTTTTTCAATGTTGGCGGCAACTTCTGTACTGATTTTTCCGACCAATTCATCGATAGACCTTTGGCTGCTGCGGAAAGCCAACCAGCTACTCAAAAGAATACCAGACACTAAGGGCGTCACTACACACAGGGGTAAGCTCCAACGAATAGAGACAATCCGCTTAGTGGCATTCAGCCCAGTGGCTATACCAGTAGATAAGGGGCTATTAGATCGCACTGCCATAAAATCAACCGTTGTTAAGGCTGGCTTTGAACCAAACGTATAAGGCCCTATTAGCATGCCCGTGGGGGCTCTAATATCAACATTTACTGTAATAGCACAAGCTGACTGACTCACAAAGGCTTACAAAAAGAGAATTCAATTTTTGCCGTTGCTGATTTAGAGGATGACCCGATCGGTGAGATATGCCATAGGACAGTATCTCGCAGATAAAACCATACCGAGGATCAGCAACGCCCATTTTTTTAAGGGTTTCAGTGGTCAGACCTAAAAAAAGGGAGCCATCAGCCTGCTCGCCCACCGGTCTTGTCTAGGTCTTTCTGGAATTGGATAAAACAGAGATTGCTTAAAATATCAGTTGCAATATCGCTAACTTGTCCACAACAAAAATAATCCAACGTAGGGCTAAAGACCTAGACCATAATTTGGGTCTTTAGCCCCATGATGGGTCCCTATGGGGTTGTCTAGAATAGAGCGGCTAAGACACCGTGCTTATGTAATAGGTGTTTGGCCTATTACAACAGAAACTGAGTCATGGATACAGTGCAATATTTAGAGAGAGCACCCCTTGAACTACTTGTGGTGGTTATTTTGATGCTTAGGCTGCAGTCTTTACGTTTCCTTCAAGGAAGGTTTATTTCAGCTTTAAAACCATTCTTAGGGTTGAACCGTACTAGGTGTAGTGAATGAAATTAAGCGATGGTAATGCAACGATTACGGGTTATGCCTAGAGTGGTTTGAACCAGGGAGAGTCTAATGTATACTTCTTGAAGAAGTGTTACAACACTCTGTATGCCTGCATACAGGCACTCTGACTTTTTGGGTTAGCTTAGGTCTTAAAGAAAATTAGTATTAAGACGATATCAGTTATTCCTTACATTTGATTAGTAACTTGGGAGGGGCATTTAGGGGCCCGATAACGACCATGCTTAGTAAACTGATGCGCTTTACTGCAGCCAGGATTGCGCTTGCAACATTAGCATGTTTGCTATGTATTTTTAGCTCATCTCTGGTGCCTGCTACAACAGCACACAATTTGGGCCAAAGTTACATATATTTCCAAATTAGAAAGGATACTATTTCAACCAGGGTGGAGATGCCGATTAAGGAGCTGGCCCAGGTCCTTGACCTAGATTTTCCGGCTGACAAAAAAAAGGTCAGCATGGAGGCTATAGCCCCTTATATGGAGCAGATTAAAGCCTATGTGGACAAGAATACTACCCTGAACTGTGCTCCAGAGACCTGTGAGATGGTCTTTAAAGATCATCGATTTCTGAATACAACGTTTTCTCAGTTTTTGCTGCTGGAGTATGATTTAGAAGGATTTCAAGCCCTGCCCAGCACCATCGATGTAGCCTACGATGTGATTTTAGAGCAGCTGCCTCAGCATACCAATATGGTGCTGATAGAAGAGAACTGGAAAACAGGTACGTTTCAAAATGAGTCTAGTCCGCTGATAATCTTTAGGCAACCGGGACAAACCGAGACCATAGACCTGTCATCTGGGGGGTTATGGCAAGGGTTCTCAGCCATTGTTAAACTCGGAATCCTTCATATTTTAGAAGGTATTGATCACGTTCTCTTTTTGGTAGCCCTGCTGTTGCCATCGGTGCTACGGCGCAAGGAAGACTCCAAGTGGCAGCCGGTGGGCAAATTCTCAACGTCGTTTATCTATATTGTCAAGATTGCGACGGCCTTTACGATTGCCCATAGTATTACGCTCTGTTTAGCTACACTGCAGCTGGTACAGGTCCCTTCCAGGATGGTGGAATCGGTTATTGCCGCGTCGATTGGGTTAGCGGCTGTGGATATCTTCTATCCTATTTTTCGGGGGCGTTCATGGTCCATTATTTTTCTTTTTGGCCTATTCCACGGCTTTGGTTTTGCCAATGTTCTGGCCGAACTGGGGGTTACTAGCCAGTATGCGCTACTGTCTCTGTTTGGATTTAATTTAGGGGTGGAAATTGGGCAGCTGGCCATTATTGCAGTGGTCTTTCCTGTTCTCTATTTATTGCGTAATCAGAAATTTTATCCCGGCATCGTCCTGAAAACAGGTGCTTTGCTTTTGGGGGCGATGTCGCTTTACTGGTTTATTGAGCGGGCATTTAGTGTCAATATTCGCGTTTTACCTGTGCTGCAAGGTCTGTTTTAGATTCTGCTAGCGGAGCAGACGCGTCACGGTTATAAACAGCTATTTATCGAACAGTTTTCTCATGGTTTCTTTGGCACAAACTAGTGCGGTTAATGCTGTTGTGACATCTACGTCACGATTAAATACCCTGGTGCTCTCGGTTGAGGATATTCGGCTGATTGTTGAGCATGTAGGGTTGGATGCGCTCATGGATGAGATGATTGCCCGACTCACCCAGGCCTTTGAGCAGTTTGATTCGACTAAAACTGTGGTGCCGGTAAGAACTGGGTTTAGCTATGACCATCCCCATGTGGGGTTGGTGGAGTGGATGCCATTGTTTGAGAAACATCGGCAGATTGTGGTTAAGGCGGTGGGCTATCATCCTCAA